>NZ_JAIZBG010000001.1:600000-860000 GCF_022267325.1 Leptospira sanjuanensis | reverse complement strand
TCGAATATTTAAAAAAGAAAGAAGGTTGAAGCGGAAGCCCATGACAAATTTCAAAAACGCATTTCTGCGGTTTGACTGTGCGTAAAGGTTCCATCCTGTTTTGATATTTTTTTTCGCCTAAAAAATGAAAACGCATACTATATTATACATATCAGTTTTATCTTTTAGTCTTTGAATTTGAAGTTAAACGGTTCAGCTTATACTCTGAAGAATGTGAGAGCAGGATAAAGCTACATAAAACCAAAAATTTGAGTGAGTGCCACTTATATCATCCTTACAAGAATCAGAATTCGTTTCTATCTTCGAACACCAGCGAGATGCCGAGTTTCACGAAAACGGAGAAACTCGGTGTTCCCAATAAAAAGAAATCGCGTAAACATCGAAAGAATCGTCGAGCGACGGCATTTGGGGAACTCCTGCAAATTTTCTTTGAGCTTTGAAACAAGTTCCTAATCTTTCCGATCAACCAAATGAAATATTTTCCACATAAGGACTTTTGTTTCAGCGATTTCTCAACGTTAGATGTTAAACGGATGAGAAAACGATTTGGATCTATTGTTATATCTCAAAAATTTGAGCATAGGAATGCTCTGCAAAAGTGATTTCAAAAAACTTTCTGTTTCAACCCGTACTGCATAATATTTATTGAATGTGTCGATTCCGTCTTCCCGATCTCCGGATTTACTCGGGCATTCCAACGAATACCTCTTCGTATTTTTTGGGAAAATACGTTGGAATTTTTTAGAACCGGGTCAAATACACCGACGATTCCGTGTGAGTTCCTGCATGTTTTACCGACAAACTAAGGATCCTCGTCGTATACAAGGAAACTGTATGAGTTCCTACATTCCCACTCCTTACAGGAAAAAAGCCCGAATCCAAAGGGAATCCTCCGGTCTGAACATCAAAACGTGCGGGAGTTCCCGCACTTTTCCCCGAACTGAAAGCAAAATCCCAAAAAAACTCCAGTACAAGCGCTCGCCTCTATACCGTTTGTCGTAGCCGCCATAACCTTTCGAGTGAATACGCTCAATTTTAATTTCAAAACAAAACGTTTATTCAAAAATTTGAATATATTAAAATGAATTCGATTAAAATTTTCGCATAACAAGAAAATATGAACTTCAATGACGGTTAACGTTATATCGGCTCCGAGCGCCGCTTACTCATAAACCCGAATCGAAAAACTCAAAATAAGCCCCGAGCGGCATAAACGAAAAATTTTCATTATATTATCCAAAGGAAAACGAACCGCGAAACTACTTCGGTTTAAAATCCGTTAATCGGAATACCGGCGAAAATCTCGTTTTTACGGCCAGTTTCAACGAGGACACATTGAAGACATTAGATAAAAACGCAAAGACTACATTCAAAAAACGGAATTCTCTTATCAAAATCGTCATGAGCACGGCGATGCCTTTCATTTTCGTTTACTCGTGTCACAAACACGAAAAATCGCACATGGACCTGAATCTTCTTTTGGCTTCTTCCGCGATTGCCGAAGCCGTTGCAACGGCGGGAAATCCGAATTGTATTCCCGAAATCGGATGTAACACGGTAAAGGCGGCCAACGATTGGTCCGAAATCCAAGTCGGAGAATTGCCGATCATCATTACGGCTCCGCATGGAGGTTCGCTTTTACCCGCGGAAATGAAAACGCGAACCACGGGAACTCTGGGAAATGATTCGAATACAGCGGACTTGGCGATCAAGATCCGCGACGAACTTCAGAAATTTCTCGGAAAAAGACCGCATTTGATTCTCAATCACTTGGATCGTTCCAAGATCGATATGAATCGTTCCACGAATCAAGCCGTGGACGACGAAAACGATCCGGACTTTCAAACGAATCTTCGAGCCTATACGGACTTTCATCGTTTTATCAATCTTACTCGAACCCATATCGCCGGAAAATTTACGAGAGGAATTCTTGTGGACATTCACGGTCACGCGCAAGACGAGAACATCGTTCAAATCGGCCTGGATCTGACGGAGGCCGAACTGGAATCGAATGAAAATAACTGGGCTACGAACAATCTTCATCGGTCCTCCAGCTTACGTGCGTTAGTTGAAAACGGAAATATGACGTTGAAGGAAGCCATTCTCGGAAACGACGCGGTGGGAACGCTGTTGGAGGAAAAAGGTTTTCCTTCGTTTCCCAATCGTCAGCTGCGGAATTTTGCGACGACCGGCACCAATCATTATTTTACGGGCGGTTATAACACGGCCACTTACGGTTCGGGTAGCGGCGGGAGAATCGACTCGTTTCAAATGGAAACTCCCGGTCCCAATCTACGCAATACCGAAAACACGAGAGCCGATTTCGCGAAAAAGTTCGCAGAATCCTTCGTGCAGTTTTTAAGAAGAGCAAATTATCCGGGAATTCCTCAAAGCTGAAGAAGAAATACGGCGATCGTTAACAAACGCGCACGCACGGTTCGAGTTTTAATGACGTTGCACTTTTTCATATGTTTTTTCGCGTTCCTGCGCTTCCTAAAATACGGAAAGATGATTGGTAGACAATTTACATTTACCGTCGCTTAACAATTTTGCTACTCCGACATAGACGCTGTTTCCGTCCGAAAGAATCAGTTCTATGTCCTGCGGATATTCGGACCGGTCATACGAATGCCGTAACACGAAATGGCTGTCGGAGATTTATCTCCGGTCCAATTGAACCGTTTCGATGCGGATTCGTGTCGAACAAAACCGTGAATCCGGTCGAGAAAGAGATCTATTCTTATGACAAGCGTAAATTCTTAATTGTTCCGACAAACGATTGAGGAAAACAACTTGCATTTGCAGAATACAAGTTGTCGGGCCTGTGGCAAACGAAAGGGTTCTTCTATCGTTCGATTGGATGGCGGTTTATAAAAAAGATCCACAAGAAAGAATGACGGAAAATCGAACGACTATTCTCGATCCTTGCCGATCGATTCGGCCAGAATCAAACCGCAAAATACGATCGCACAACCGATCACCCGGATCGGTCCGGAAGTTTCACCTAACAATAAATAGGCGATGATCGAAGAAAAAACGGGTTCGAGAGAAAAGATGATTCCGACCCTCGTAGGCGACACGCGATGCTGATATTTGGTTTGCAGAAACGTCGTGAGAACCGAAGCCAATAACGCGTTGTAAAGGACTCCCGGGATCAATCTCATACTCGGATTCAATTTCGCTTCTTCGATTCCGCTCACGTCTAAAACTACCACGGATAAGAGAGCGAAAAAACCGGCCACAAACGATTGATAAAAAACCGAAACTCGAATCGGAATATCGGAACCCATCCGGTCCATCTGAATGATGTAAAGCGAAAAGAAAAGCGCTCCGCCGAGCGTGATCCAATCGCCGCTCGCGATCTGCAACGAACCTTCCCGTCCGACTTCTCCCAAAAAAATCAGACTGATTCCGATAAAAACGACCAGCGCTCCCAAAAGATTTCCCTTTGCGGGCATTCTTCGTTTGAAGACCGCCTCCAAAAACGGAGTAATGACGACTAACGTTCCGATTAAAAAAGAGGACTTAGTTGCGGTGGTCGTTTTTAATCCGACCGTCTCACATGCGAATCCGAGATACAAAAACATTCCGAGAAGAAACGCCCCGGGATACCAAATTCTTCCGTTTTTAAATTCTTTCCAAGCGAACGGAAAAAAAATCAAACTCGCAATCCCGAAACGCAAACCTAAGAAGATCGAAGGCGAAGTGTCCCTGAGCCCGAAGATCGTCATCGTAAACGTTCCGCCCCAGATCAAAGTGCATAGAATCAGATACGCTTCGTTTCCGAATTGTTTCAGATTGAACATCAGGCTTTGCTCTTCTTCAATACGATTTTAAGCGGCTCCCAATTCCGATTCGGACGGGAACGGATTTCCACGGATTCATAGCCTTCTTTTGAGACTTTGATTTTGGTTTCTTTCCGATCGGGAAACAACTGAAAGAAGAATCCGTTGTTCGGATTGGAGACGCGGACTTCTTCCTGAAAATATTTCACTCGATCTATTTCCACCTTCGCTTCGAGAGGAATGCCGAATTCGTCCGTGACCTTCAAAAAGATCTTTCTTCCTTCGAGGACTTCGTTTAACAAAATGTTCCAGGATTCTCGCAGGGAAAGATTGACCTTCTCCACTTCCTTATAAACCGGATTGAGATGCGTGGTTTCGAGAAGATACGCGAGAGTTCCGTGCGCGAAATAGAAATAATCCTGATCCACTCCGTCGATCGGATAGATGTTCTTTCTCGCTTCGAATTCCTTTTCCGGATTGAGACTCGCAACCGAAGCTGCGATTTTTTTTCCCAATTCTCCCGCCATATCCGGTTCGGGGTTATTCAACGAATCGATGGAATACGGAACCAACAGACAATTCGCATACGCATGATAGCTGATGGAAGCCGCAAAACGTTCCTTATTGGCGAGTTCCATCATCGCCTTCGTTTCGGGCTCCGAGCCGGGCGACGGTCCCCTGTAAAAATAATTGGAAGGATTCGGAGAGGAATAACCTCCTCCCGTTTTTCCCCAGAAGAACGGATAGTTCCGATTGATGTCCACGCCAGGATTGAGTTTGTCGTTTACCGGTCCGACTCCGGGATAACCGTTCTTTCTTCCCATCAGATTGGAAACGTGCCAGAAATGTCTGGCTCCGTCCGGGTTGACGATCGGAACGACCCAGATCTTCAACTTATTTAGAATTTCATCATATTCCTTCGGTTTGGAAAGAACGGAATACACGATATCGTAGCAGTGTTCGATCGATATGACCTCGTTGGCGTGATGCGCACAGTTGAAAAGAACCGAGATCTTTTCCTTATCGGGAACGTTCGTGTTCGTCAAAATCAGCGCGGGAATCTCCCTTCCTCTCGCGGTTTTTCCGATCACCTGCACGCGCGCCAGTTTGGAATAACGGTTCGCAATCCCGAGTAGATAATGAATATTTAATATATTATCCTTATATCCTTTCTTTAAATCGTCCAGTCCGTTGAACCGTTCGTTGATCAGATCCTGATAGTTCCCCGAGTAATATTTAAACGGAAAGTATTGTTTGACCACGGCGATTCCAGGCGATGAAAATCCGGCCCGATCCACGTCCTCTTTACTCATCACGGAATAATAGGAATCCGATTCCTGATAACTGATGGAATATCTTCCTTTGGTTTTTTCCCGAAACTCTCCCAGACGTCCGGGTTCGATCCGAACGAGAAGCATCTTTCTTGGATCGTTTAGGGGAGAATTCGGAATCTTCTTTCGAAAAAAACCGGAACAGGAAATCGATACGAACACGCCGAGAAAGGCGATCGAGACGGCTCGGAGCGTATAGATAAAACGCGTTTTCATTCGATTCGACGACTGGAGCTACTTTGCTCGGGTCGCTTTAAGAATCCAGAGATTTTTATGTTGATTTGTCCGTTTCCTTTTTCAGTCTATCCTTCAATGAAATCGAAACTTCGGAACATTCTTCTTTTGACCGCCGCGTTTTCGGTCATCTGCATCGGATGTATGTGTAAACTTCTCGCGGATTCTTCCGCTTGCGGAGGCAAGGAAATCGCGGGTATGAAATGTATTCCTGCGGGAGAATTCATCCGCGGAAGCAACACGCACGACGCGGACGAAAGGCCGGAAGAGAAAGTGTATGTCAGCGACTTCTATATGGACACGTACGAAGTCACGAACGAAGAATTCGACAAGTGTAAGAATGCGGGTAAATGCCAGGAATGTTTAAAGACCGGTAAATGCAATTATATCGGTCCGCGTTATGGTAAACCGTATTTAGGTCCCAAACAACCGGCCGCGGGAATCAGCTGGTACACCGCAAAGGAATTCTGCGAATGGGCGGGCAAACGTCTTCCTACCGAAGCGGAATGGGAAAAAGCGGCGAGAGGAACCAACGGAAATTTATATCCTTGGGGAAACGAACCCGCGACCTGCGAACGAGCGATCATAGAAGTCGGCGACGTAAAAGGTTGTGTCGCTAAAAAAACGGACAAGCCGCATCTCATGCCGACCGCCAACGTGGGAACGAGAGCGCCCGGAGTGTACGGACTTTATGACATGGCCGGAAATTCCTGGGAATGGACTCAAGATTGGTATTCTCCCTCCTTCAAAGCGTGTGGAGAAGCCTGCCGCGGAAAGGATCCGAAAGGACCGTGCGACGGAAAAGAAGTCTGCCCCGGTCATACGAAAAAGGTTTTAAAAAGCGGTTCTTGGTGGTGGCCCGCAAGTTACGCAAGAGGTTCCAAAAGAAGATCTCATATCCCCGAAAATTTTCCGGAATACCATCACTTCGGATTCCGCTGCGCAAAGGATGCAAACAAATAACATGTTCAATATTTCTAAATTAAGAATTTATTCTACGGCTTGTTCCAAAATTAGAATTTATAATTTCGAAAAAAGCGAAAGCCGCAAGGTTCCGTCCCAAACATTACGTTTCCCAATATACGATTTAACTAAGAACTCTTTGGGACGGGTTCTTATGCTTACGTTCTTCGTTCTCGGCTTTTCCTTTTGCTCCGGTTCGGAAAAGATCAAGGAAACCCAAAACCGTTCCGCTTTGAGCGAACAGGATCTCGTTTCCAAACTTGAAATTCTCAAAGAAACCCCGCAAGAAACCCTAGTTCCCACCAAATGGGACGTAGGCGATACGACCGTTTCCAACGAAGACCGTCTGGATCTTCTGATTCCTCACGTTCAAAACGTGGGTAACGCGTATATCGGAGTCGGATCGGAACAGAATCTTACGATCGCGGCTTGGGCGAAATCGGATTTCATTTATCTCATGGACTTTACGCAGATCGTAGTTCACGCGAATACGATCACGATTCTCTTTTTGAAAAAGGGAGAAAAGAAAGAGGACTTTATCCGTCTTTGGGGAAAGGAAGGAGAAAAGGAAGCGCTTGAATTGATTCAGACTTCCTTACCCGATCCAGAAGTGTACAAGAAGGTTTACAAACAAGCTTCTCCGTTTATCCGCAAACGTCATAGAACCAACTTGATGCTTTCCAAAAAATACGATTACAAGATGTTTCAAACCGACGACGAACAGTACGCTTACATCCGCAAACTCGCCGTCGAGGGGAGAATTCTCCCGGTTCGCGGAAACCTTCTCGGAAATACCACGTTAACCGGAATCGGAAACACGCTGAAGAAAGTCGGACACAAAGTCGGAATCATTTATTTCAGCAACGCGGAAGAATACTTCGCATATCCGCAGGAATTTAAGAATTCCCTTTTGAATCTTCCGGTCAACGACAACTCCCTTGTGGTTAGAACCATCTCGGTTCGCAGAGATTTGTTTCCTTGGTCGCCCGGTTCCGAGATTTCGACGGACAGGGGATTTCATTATTGCGTTCAGAAAATTTCCAATTTTCAAAAATGGCTGGCGAGCAACAAACCGGGATTGCGATCTCTGCAAGTTATGGTGGAAGGCGGAACCGTGGATAAGAAAAACGGAATCACCGTCGTAGACAAGGAACCGGCCGTAACTCCGGCGCCTACCGCAACGACTCCGGGAAACCAAACGAAACCGACTACGACAACTACTTCCAATCCTACTGCACAATAAAATTCGAATATACCGAAGCGGGCCGCAAACCCGCTTCGGAGTTGAATCTTAAAAAAACACTTTACACTCCGCCGATCGTCGATTCACTCTAAACCGAACTTCGCGTTATGAAGAATTACGTAAAAGAAACGGTACTTTTGCTATTTTCTTTTTTCGTTTTTACGGTTTCGCTGAACGACAACCCGGAAATCCGATCTCTTGCATTCAACGCGGATACGTTGTATCCGATGGTCTTGCAACAGGATTTGATGGAGGACGAAAACTCTCCGCGCGGTTGGAGCCTGACCCCTTCTCCGTATTTCTTTCCGGACGTGGCGTTTGCGTTTTTGATTCGAACGTTCGTGAACGACGGAATCGCCAGCGTTTACCTTGCGTTTTTAGGACAAGCCTTGTTCTTATTATTCGCGCTTTTGTTCGTTTTCGATTCCGAAAACGAATCCTCGGTCGAACGGATAAAAACAAGAAGAATTATCGTTTTAGCATATTCTTCTTTTTTAATTCTCTTTTCCGTCAACGCTTTCTTTTTCCCGATTTTAGGTTTTGCCTCGCACGGGAACGCTCTTTCCTTTACTTTTATCTGTTTCGGTTTTTGGAGAAAGAATCTTCCTTTCCCGAAAAGTCCTCTTTTGCGGGAAGAACGGAAACTCGTTCTGAAGTGGATATTTTTTGGAACATTGCAAATTCTTCTGATCGCATCCGACCCTTTATTCGTGTTTTATTTTTCTTTTCCCTGCATCTTACTCGCAGCGTGGGAATGGAAAACGAAACAAAATCCGGAAACCGTTTCGCGCTTGTCGTTTATCATTTTTTTCACCGGAATCGGTTGGTTTAGTTATCGGGCCTTAACGAAATCGGACTTCGTGTTTATTCCGACCGGTTATTACACGGGAACTCCCTCCCGGAATGTTTGGGAGCCCGTCACAGCCACGATCTCGCACCAGCTCGAAACGAATCCGATTTCATTTTATTTCTGGATCGGCATACTCCCCTTGCTTTTTCTCTGGAGAATGTTTCGGAAACGAAACGAGACAAATCCGAGTCCGCTTGATCCCACAAAGAATACCGGAAATCCTCAAACTGATTCTTCAGTAAACGAACTGAAACGACGCAACACGAAGCGAATTCTTCTCTTTCTGATTATAAGTACGATCGTATCCACGATCGGAATCTTTATTTCCGGGAACCTTTCCGGAATCTTTCAGAAAGACGGTGTTCCGTTACGGTATTTCCTTCCTCTTTTGTTCGTGTGGTTTCCGATCCTGATCGCATTCCTCTCCGAATCACCAATAAATTATAATAAAGGAATATTCAGATTTCTGTATACTTTGATCTTCTGTCTGGTTTTTTTTGCTTTAGCTCGGACGAACTCGGTTCCGAAACCCTACCAAGATTCTTTGGTCGATTGTTTGGATGCGAACCAAGAACGTTTTTCCTTAAAACGAGGGATTTCCGATTTCTGGACTTCCAGAAGAATTCGAATTTTCTCGAAAAAGGAAATCAGAGCCGATAATTATTTACGGGATCTGCATCCGGAATATTGGCAGAATTCCTGGAGTTGGTTTCTAAAAATTCCCGCGCAAGAATACAACTTTGCCGTTTTACCGGGATTGGATTCGGCAAATCTAAGGAAAGAATTCGGAGAGCCGCAATCCGTCATCGCTTGTGAAAATCATGAAATTCTAATCTGGAACCGGGATTCAGAAGAGCGATTTGCCCGTTTTCGCAAAAAGAAGCGGGAAGAAATCGAACTCTGGCATAAATTGACGGGCCGAAAACCGATTTCACCTGAGACACGTTAGGTTATCCCGCGCTAAAATTCTCGCGGATTCCGAAACAAAAACAATCGTTCACAATCCCACACGACGAAATCAAACCGCAAAATTCAAAAACATACCTTCCTTTTTTCCGTTTTTTAAATCGCCTCCCTGATCCCAGAAGCGAAAGAAACATACGCATTTAGTAATTTTATTATTTACAATATTTTACAATTCTAAGAAACCTTGAACCCCGATTGTAACAGGAGCGTGCATGGCAAATTACGTTGTTCGCGGCGGCGAACAGGAACTCCCTCCACCCTATCAGATGAAACAGGTGGAATTTTATTCTTTTTGCATAGAAGGAAATCGGAATGCGATTCAATCGATCGTCGACCGGGATCTGAACGGACCCGCAAACGGAACGGCCCACTATTCGGCGTTCACCGATAAATTATTTTTAGTCTTCGCCAAACAACAATATCTCGTTCCCGGGAACGATTGCGGATGGGTGGAAGAAACCGACGTAGGCTTCTGGATTCCGTTGTTCGCAAAAGATCCGCTCCGAATCCGCTTTTATCAACCGTATCTTTTCGTTGACATTCCGACGGCGATGGCGACGGGAAGAGAGATCTACGGCTTTCACAAAATTCAAGGCGATTTTCAAATGCCTTCTCTTCAGGTTCCTCCCGAATATTTTTCCGTGGACGCGGTCACTCCGAGAGGAAAGGACCGTCAGGCGATTTCGCAAAGAATGTTCACGTTGACTTGTCCTCCCGGAGGTTCGCAAACGAAAGAATCGTACGATGAGTTCTCCAAGATAGGAAGCAAGTTTGCGGAGATTCTTTTCGGAGATCCTTCCAAGATCACGATTCCTGGAATGGGACTCGTGATCAACCTTCTGGACTTTTTATTTTCTCCCGAACTGGGAATGGTTTTTCTAAAACAATTCCGGGATGCGGCCGATCCGACCAAGGCTTGTTATCAGGCGATCGTGGAAGCAAACAGCAACGTAACCCATTTCCGCAAAGGCGGATTGTTGGAAGGGAACTACGTCCTCGATCTTTTGGACAATCCGTATTTTCCTTTTATCTCCGACTTCGGTTTAAAAGGGACTTCGGTTCCGGTTCAGTTCGGAATCTGGTGCGATTTCGATTTCGATTTTTCTCCGGGAAAAATCATTCACCAAAACACATAAACAGTTTAGAATATACGATTTTACTGAATAAGTTAGATAACGGAGATTGCGGGTAGTTTTATGGCGGATAAGAAGGAAAATATTGTAATTTTAGGAGGAGGACTCAGTTCGCTCGTCACGGCTTACGAAATCACTTCCAAGCCGGGTTGGGAAAAGAAATACGACATTACCGTGTATCAGTTGGGCTGGAGACTCGGCGGAAAATGCGCGAGCGGCAGAAATCAATCCGTTTACAATCGTATCGAAGAACACGGGCTTCATATTTGGTTCGGGTTTTACGATCACGCTTTTCAGCTCATCCAGAAATGTTACAACGAATTAGGGAGAACTCTCACGCAGCCGTTGGCGACTTGGGAGGAAGCCTTCAAACCCGCGAACTATTTCGTACTGGAGGAAAACGTAAACGGGTCGTATCAGCCTTGGCCGATTTCCTTTCCGATGAACGATCAGATCCCCGGAGAATCGGTCGAACTTCCCGATCCGAAAACGTATCCTTCCCTCATTCTCGATTACGTGAATCAATACTACAAAAACAATCAGCAATACATATTCCCCGATAACGAACATTCGGAGGATCAAAGCATCTGGAAACAAATACTCGAATGGATCGAAGATACGATCGAAGACGTAGGTCTCGATCTGATCGGAAAAACCATTCTCGTTCTAAAAAACCTTTTGGATAAACTCAGCAACGATTTCCCTCACGATCGTTTTCTCCGCATCCTGGATCTTTTTGCGAAAACGCTTTGGCAAAGAATCGAGAAAAAAATCGAATCGAACACGGAAGCGAGACGTTTCTGGATTCTGATGGATTTCAGTCTTACCAACATCAAAGGGATGATCGTCGATAAGGTTTTTGAAAAAGGTTTTGAAAGCATTGACGACTACGACTACAGGGAATGGTTAAGACATCACGGAGCAAGCGAGATCACGATCAACTCCGCGATCGTTCAAGCGATCTACGGACTCGTATTCGGGGGAGTCGATCAATATACGTTCGCCGCGGGAACGGCTCTCAAAGGCGCGCTTCGTATGGTGTTCACTTACAAAGGCGCTGTCGCGTATAGAATGCAGGCGGGAATGGGAGACACCATTCTTACTCCTATGTATGAGATCCTGAAACGAAGAGGGGTCCATATCAAATTCTTTCATCGTGTGAGGGAACTGATTCCGGGAACGGCAAACGGCAAGGCCTGCATTCAATCGGTACGCGTCGGAAAGCAGGTGAACTTAAAGAATGACGAATATTCTCCCTTGATCGACGTCAAAGGATTGGGTTGTTGGCCGAGCGAACCCCTCTACGATCAGATCGTGGAAGGAGAAATATTAAAAAAAGAGAATGTGGATCTGGAAAACTATTGGTCCGATTGGAAGGATCGAGAGGAGATCGTTCTCGAATACGGAAAGGATTTCGATCGTCTCGTGTTCGGAATTTCCATCGGAGCGATTCCCTTCGTATGTCCGCAGATTCTCGAAGAGAACTCGCAGTGGAAACAGATGACCGAAACGATCACAACTTGTTTGACGGACGCGTTTCAACTCTGGATGTTCCCCGATACGGCCGGACTCGGTTGGAAGTATTGGAAGAACGAACCTCCGATACTCGGATCGTACGTCGAACCGTTCGACACTTGGTGCGACATGAGCCATCTCATCAATCGGGAATCCTGGCCCGACGATATGTTTCCGAATCAGATCGCGTATTTCTGCGGGCCTTCTCCGTCCGGGATCGCGCCTAAAAATCCTTTAGCGAATCCGGACATCCCGGCCGAGATGGAAAAGTTGAAAGCAAGAATCGTAAAGTTTCTCGATCAGGACGCGCGCGGCCTTTGGCCGGCTTCCACTCCGACGGGAAAGACGAGCGGCTTTAATTGGAATTTGCTGATCGATCAGGACAAGACCCTCGGCGCGAAAAGAATCGACTCGCAATATGTCCGATTAAACATTCAACCAACGGAAAGATATGTCTTATCGGTGAAAGGTTCTACGAAATACAGACTTCCCGCGGGTGATAACGGATATTCCAATCTCGTAATCACCGGAGACTGGATTCAGAATTCGGTGTTAAACGCAGGTTGTGTGGAAAGCACCGTTGTGAGCGGGATCGAAGCCGCAAGTTGTTTCCTTTAATTTCAAAAACGAAATTTTTTTCTTTTTGATTTTAATCCTAGGGAGAATATCACAGTTCTTCCTAGATGGAACTTCCCGGCTTTGAAACCTTCGAATCCTTCTCCATAGATCATCAGTTTCTGATATACAGATCTCTGGATCAAAGATCGGGGAAGCACGTTCTTCTCAAAATCCTGCGTCAAAAAAATCCCACGCGCAAAGAGATTCAGAAGATCCACCACGACTTTAGAATTTCAAGTTTTGCGAAAGGACCGCGCATTCAAAATTCCCTCGAACTGATCCGTCACGAAGACGTTCCCATACTCGTCATTGAAGACTGCGGGTCCGTTCCTCTCTCCAGAATGTTTCCAAATGGTGTTAATTCTGTTGAGAAATTCTTTGAGATTGCCATGAGTATTTCTCTCGCACTGAAAGAGATTCACGAAAAGAGAATTCTTCATCAAGCGCTACGGCCCGGAAATATATGGATTCAACCCGAAACCGGAGTCGCGAGAATCACGGACTTTTCATCGGCTACGTTTTCGGGAAAGGACACTTCTCCTTCGATCACGCCCGACTTGTCCGCGGAAATTCTTTCCTATATTCCGCCCGAATTGACCGGAAGACTTTCGCGAGTGCTCGATCTGCGCACCGACTTTTATTCCTTGGGAATCATCTTTTATCAGATGATCACGGGAACCTTGCCTTTTTCCTCCAAGGATCGAAACGAAATTCTACACGCGCATCTCGCGAGAAGACCCGCACCCGTTCACACGATTCGGGAAGAATTGCCGCAGTCAGTTTCGTCCGTCATCGCGAAACTTCTCGAAAAAGATCCCGAACAACGTTATGCGTCCATTAACGGGTTGATCTACGATTTGGAACTTTGTCAACGGGAGCTTCGAAACGCGCGCAACGATTCGACGTTCGTTCCCGGTTCGAGGGACGTTCCTGAATTGACGTTCGATTCCTCTTCATTGTACGGACGCGATCGGGAAAAGGCGGTTTTGGAATCGTCATTGGATAGGGTTTTCCGCGGTGAAACCGGACTCGTTTTTATCACGGGAGAATCGGGTTCCGGAAAATCGGCGCTCGCCCGTTCTTTTTTGAAAAGTATTTCCGAACGGGGCGGAATCGTCGTTCAGGGCAAATTCGACCAATACGAAACCTCGGTCGCTTTCGGCGGTTTGATCCATTCCTTGCGGGATTTGGTTTCGATCTTTCTTTCCAAACCGGAAAAGGAAATCCGCGAATTCAAACGGCTGATCCAGCAATACACGGGCGCGAACGGAAGAATTCTTCTGAATCAAATTCCCGAATTGGAATTCATCATCGGACCTCAGCCCGAACTCGCGGAACTTCCTCCGGATGAAAATCGAAACCGATTCTACTTTACGTTACGCAACTTCATCCGGGCGATCTCCGAACTCAGCCGCCCTCTCGTTCTTTATATGGACGATTTGCAGTGGGCTGATCCCGCGAGTCTAAAACTGATCGAAACGTTTTTGATCTATTCGAAAATTAAGAATTTCTTATGTATTCTTGCGTTTCGTCCCGAAGCGATCGAAGCTTCCAGTCCGTTCTCGAAGGTCTTGGAGTCGATCGAAAGCAACAAGATTTCCAAAAATCAGATTACGATCGATCCTTTGGACGGGGACAGCATCCATCGTCTCCTACAGGATTTAGCGCCCGGACCGGAGGAACAGATTCGGTCCGTCGCATCCACGCTTCATAAAAAGACCTTGGGAAATCCGTTCGCGATCGTCCAACTTCTGCGGGCAGCCGAAAAAACGAACTCCATCGCCTACGAATTCGAATCCAAACTCTGGAAATGGGATTTGGAAAAAGTTTCCCGTCTTCCGGTTGCGGATAACGTGATCGACCTTCTTTGCCAAAGAATCCGAGAACTCTCACCGGGCGTTCAGGAACTTCTCGGAGTCTGCTCCTGTCTCGGAGAAAGATTCACTTCGGGATTTATTAGTAAATTACGTTTTTTTGATACTTCCAAACTCAATCAAATCCTTTGGGAAGCGGTTCGAGAAGGTCTTTTGACGCCTTCGCACAATCAGGATCATTCCTTGTTTGAGGAAAACGTTTCGTCCGAACAAGCCTTCGGATTTTCGCACGACCGGGTGCAACAGGCGGCCTACAGTTTATTGGAGGATTGGAAACGGAAGGATTTCCATAAGAAGGTGGGGATCGCCCTTTTAACGCTGCACGGTCCGAACCCGAAAAACCGCACGCTCTTTCAGATCACCAATCACTTGAACCAAGCAGTGGATACGATCGAAGAAAACGATCTTAAAAAAAATCTTACGATTCTGAACTATAAGGCGGGGCTTCAAGCGAAGAGTTCCGGTTCGTATGAAAGTTCCCTGCAATACCTCAACTTCGCCTTGAATTCCTTGGACGGAGAAGCTCTCATCAAGGATTTGGAACTGTATTCGAACGTGATTTTGGAAACGGCCGAAACCGAATATCTTCTGAACAATTACGAACGAACGATGCAGCTCTTGGAATCCCTGGAAACCTTGCATCTTCCGGATCTACAATACATTCGGGCGGACGCGATCCAAGTCCGGCTTTATTCCAAAATGAACAAGGTGGAGAATGCGGTTCTCGCCGGTTTACGCGCGATGAAACGGTTCAAGATCAACATCCCCTCTTCTCCGCTAAAGGTGACGTTGACTTTGTTCAAGGAACTTTTCCTTTCTCTGATTTTGTCCAAAGGAAAATCGGATTCCGAATTGGTTCACACAAAGGAAAACTCGGAACCTGAATACCAGGCGTTGATGGATCTATTCGCGGATCTCGGCCCTTCCGCGTTTACGTACAATCAGAATTTATTCGCGCTCATCGTATTAAAGATGTTTAATACGTCTTTGACCAAGGGAGTTTCCAGAAGCAGCCCGATCGCTTACAGCGGCTACGGAATGATCGTCAACCAGGCGCTCAAGGATTTAAACCAGGCGATCCGTTATTCGAGGCTTTCCATGGAATTGAACGAAAAAATTCCGTTCGATCTCGTAAAGTGGAAGGTTCAATACGTGTATTCCGCGTATCTCTGTCACTGGAAGCGGCATATCACGCTCGACATAGGATTGTTAGACGACGTTCACAACGGAGCCCTCCAGAACGGGGATATCTTTTACGCGGGCTTCAGCATCCAGGCAAAGATGCAGAAAAAGATCTTCGCTTCTTCCCCGATCGAAGAACTTCTTGCCGACGTGGAAAACGCGGGAAGATATTTCACCGCGACTCGGGACGACTTCGCATTTACGATCGCGAAAAGTTCTCACCAATTGATCAAGGCGCTCGCGGGCAAAACCTCTTCTCCCGATTCGTTAAACGACTCCGAGTTTCAAAGCGAAGAGTTCGAAAAAAGAATCGCGGCAGATAAAAATTATACCGCGCTCTCGTATTACTATCACGATCTTACAAAACTCCATTACTTTGCGGGACGATTCGACAAGGCACTCGCCGCCGGACTGGAAGGCGAAAAACTCATTCAAAACGCGTTCGGATTGATTCCTTTCGCGGAGTTTTGGTTTTTTTACGGGTTAACGATTCTCGCCAATTTTCACGAATTCTCCTTCGGAGATCGGATCAAATATTCAAAAAAACTAAAATTAGCGAAGGCCCATTTCGAAAAATGGAGCAAGGATTGTCCCGAAAACTTCATGGGACTTCTCGAACTTTTACGCGCGGAAGAGGAAAGAATCAAAGGCAAAGTCGCGGAAACGATCGCGGGTTACGAAAAGGCGATCAAACTCTTTCAGGAATCCGGTTTCGTTTCCTTTCAGGCTCTTTCCTGCGAAATCGCGGCAAAGTTTCATTATAAAATCGGAAACTTCTCCCTCGGGAACCATTATATCCAACAAGCGATCGATTTCTACTCGAGATGGGGGGCGTCCGTAAAAACGGAGGAACTGGAAAATCGTTTCGCAAACCGTTTGAATCTTTCTCTTTCGCCCGAAGCGATGGGAAGAAAAGTCCAAAACAACGCACCCGATTTGGATCAAGAAATCATATTAAAAACCTATAATCTTCTCTCCGGAGAAATTTTACTCGATAACCTCCTCAAAAAACTCATTCAGATCGCGATGGAAACCGCGGGCGCGACGCGTGCTATTTATTTTCACTTACATAATAAAAACCTAATGGTCTTTCTCGCGGGTCAAAGCGGGGAAACGGGAATCGTGGTCGAAAATCTTCCCGAGCTGGACGAAACGCAATATCCGGTTTCCTATCTGAATTACGTATTTAGAACGGGAAAAATGATCTCTACGAGCGGATTCGATTCTTCCTCGATCAAGGATTTTACGGATCAGTACATCAAAGAAAAACGTCCGCAATCCGTGATCTGTATTCCTCTCGTTCACGCGGGAAGCCTCAAAGGAGTTCTTTATCTCGAAAACCAATTGGTCAAGGGAGTGTTCACGCCGAACAGGATTCAAACCCTAGAACTCATCGCGGGACAGGCGGCGATTTCGATCGAAAATGCGAATCTCTACGCAGAACTCGAAGAGAAAGTCATAGAAAGAACTTCCGAACTAAATAACACCATCAGCTTGATTCAAAAGGACCTTCTCTACGCGCAAAAAATTCAGGATCGGATTCTTCCGAAACCCGAAGTCACGTTAGGCGGAATCTATATCCTCACGAAATACATTCCGATGAACGAGGTCGGAGGCGACATCTACGACTATGCGGAAATTTCTCCCGGCAAGGTGAGAATCTTTCTGGCGGATGCGACCGGGCACGGAGTGCAGGCGGCGTTAGTCACCATGTTGATAAAATCGGAATACGAAAGTTTAAAGTATCTTGATCTTCCTCCGGGAGAAGTCGTTTCCGAACTCAACAAGGAGATCATCGCGAAATACAGCGCGATCAAATCTTTTTTCAGTTGCCTCATCGCGGACGTCGACACGGGGGAAGGAACCCTTTCCTATTCGGCCGCGGGACATCCGGATCAATTTTTTCTTTCCGGTTCCACGATTACTCGTTTATCGAAAAGCGGACCGATCATCGGAATTTCGGACAAGGTCAAATATCATTCTCAATTTTTGGAAATCTCCCAAGGCGATAAGTTGTTTTTCTTTTCGGACGGAATCGTGGAGGAGTTCAACTCCTTCGAAGAGGAATTCGGCGAGGACCGACTGCTCGAATCGATCCTTAAGGAATCCACCAAACCCGTTCCGGAAATGGTAAAGTCCGTATTTTCGGACGTTCAATCCTTTCTTTCGGGACAACAAGCACAAGACGACATCACTTTTTTATCCGTCGAAGTTCTCTAACCGACTTAACAACTTCTTAACCGTCTTTTCCAAGGTTTAACCTCGAGCGATCTTGACTCGTTCGACGCTTCGTGATTTACTTTGAATACATCAACCGGAAACAAGCGCCGGTATTCGGGAATCACGTATCTATGAATTTTGAAACGACCATCGCCCTCGGTCTGAGCGGCATTTGTATCGCGTATCTGATCTACTCGATCTTCAAACCGGAAAAGTTTTAAGGAGAAGTTATGGCAACGGAATGGATTCAACTTTTCATCTTTCTATTTTCACTTGCGATCCTATCTCCTATGCTGGGGAGTTATCTGCATACGGTTTTTTCCGCTACCGAGACCCTCCGATTCGAGCGCGTATTGTATCGAATCTGCGGCTTTGATTTCAAAGCGGAAATGAATTGGAAAGAATATGCGACCTCTCTTCTTCTTTTCAACCTTTTCGGATTTATCGCGCTTTTTTCGATTCTGCTTTTTCAGAACGTCCTCCCTATGAATCCGCAAAATCTTGCGGGACTCGATCCTTTTCTTGCGTTCAATACGGCGGTCAGCTTTATGACCAACACGAACTGGCAGGCTTATAGCGGAGAATCGGCGCTCAGTTATTTTTCTCAATCCGTCGGACTTACGGTTCAAAACTTCGTAAGCGCGGCGACGGGATTCTGCGTATTGCTGGCCGTCTCTCGGGGATTTGCCACCAACGCAAATCCGGCGATCGGAAATTTTTGGAAGGATTTGATTCGAGGCACGTTATACGTTCTTCTCCCTTTATCGATGATCCTCGCGACGATCCTCGTCGGGACGGGCGTCGTTCAAACGTTTTCGGAATACGTAAACGCGACCACACTCGAAGGAAGCACGCAGGCGATTCCCTTAGGTCCAGCCGCGTCGCAGATCGCAATCAAACAACTCGGAACCAACGGCGGCGGTTTTTTCGGAGTCAACAGCGCACATCCGTTTGAAAATCCGACTCCGATTTCCAATTTTCTCCAAATGTTATCGATCCTGATTCTGCCCGGTGCCTGCGTTTTTTTATACGGGAGAATCGTCGGAAATCTCAAACACGCATGGGTGATTTTCGGAGCGATGTTTACGATTTTTTGCGCCGGCGTTCTCGCCGTATGGTTTTCGGAATCCTCATACAACCCTTTGTTCGGAAATTTCGGATTTTGGGAAGGGAAAGAAGTCCGTTTCGGAATTCTGAACAGCGCGATTTGGGAAACTGCGACCACGGTTGCGTCTAACGGATCCGTCAACTCGATGCACGATAGTTTTTCTCCCATCGGAGGTTTAGTGGCGATGTTGAATATGCAGCTCGGCGAAGTGATCTTCGGCGGAGTCGGAGCCGGAATGTACGGAATGGTTCTGTTTATTCTACTCACGGTTTTTTTAAGCGGGATCATGGTAGGCCGAAGCCCCGAGTATCTCGGCAAAAAAATCGAAAAGCGGGAAATCCAAATGGCGATTCTGGGAATCCTGTTGCCATCGACTGTGATTCTACTTTTTACCGCCGTAACGCTCAACGTGCCGAGCGCGTTATCCTCTTTGACGAATCGGGGACCCCACGGACTTTCCGAAATTCTATACGCCTTTTCATCCGGAGCGGGAAACAACGGGAGCGCCTTTGCCGGTTTGAATGCGAATACGCCGTATTACAATTCCATGATGGGAATCGCGATGTTGATCGGAAGATTCGGAGTCATACTTCCGATTCTCGTTATCGCGGGAACTCTCAGTCTTAAAAAAAGATCCGAAGCCGTTTCGGAAGGTTCGTTTTCGACCGAAGGCGGAACCTTCTACGCACTTCTTTTATCCGTAATCGTGATCGTGGGGGCTTTGACCTTCTTTCCGGCGCTGACGATCGGTCCGATACTTGAGCATTTTATAATGTTTCAAGGCGCTTCGTTTTAAGGAGAATCGAATGAGTCGCAAATCAAAGGTATTTTTCGAGTCCGGAGTCATAAAGGAGGCGTACGTAAATTCCTTTAAAAAATTGAGTCTTCGTTCCCAAATGAAGAATCCGGTGATGTTTATCGTTTTTTTGGGGGCGTTGTTCACTGCCTGGATCTTCTTTAAGGATCTGTTCGCAGGAAACTATTCTTCCTTTAATCTACAGATCGGGCTTTGGCTTTGGTTCACCGTTTTGTTCGCAAATTTCGCGGAAGCGATCGCGGAAGGAAGGGGAAAAGCAAGAACGGATAGCCTTAAAAAAACACGATCCAATATCGTCGCCAAAAAGATGGTAGGCGGAAACCTGCAAACGGTGCCCGGACCTACATTAAAAATCGGTGATATAGTCGTCTGCGAAGCGGGCGATTTGATTCCCGGCGACGGGGAAATCATAGAAGGGATCGCAAGCGTGGACGAATCCGCGATCACGGGAGAATCGGCCCCCGTCGTTCGCGAAAGCGGCGGAGATCGTAGCGCGGTTACCGGCGGAACCCGAGTGTTAAGCGACAGGATCGTGATGCGCGTAACTGCGGAACAGGGAAACACGTTTCTCGATAAGATGATCGCGCTCGTCGAAGGCGCCAAACGTCAAAAGACTCCGAATGAAATCGCTTTGACGATGCTCCTTTCCGGGTTGTCTTTTATTTTTCTCATCGCCGTGATGAGCCTTCCTTTTTTCGCCGAATTCGTGGCAAAGGAAGGAGGAGAAAAAGCGGATCTGTCGATTCCCGTTTTGATTTCCCTTCTTGTTTGTTTGATTCCTACCACCATCGCGGGTCTTCTTTCGGCGATCGGAATATCCGGCATGGAACGTCTCATTCGGTTTAACGTGATTTCCAAAAGCGGAAAAGCGATCGAGGCCGCGGGCGACATCGACATTCTTCTTTTGGATAAAACCGGAACGATCACGCTGGGCAACAGGGAGGCGCGGGCATTCTTCCCTGCAAAGGGAGTGGAAGAAAAATATCTCGCGGATGTGGCGCAACTATCCTCTCTCGCAGACGAAACTCCCGAAGGAAGATCCGTTGTCGTATTAGCAAAAGAGAAGTTTGGCTTTCGGGAAAGAAATCTCGGCGAGATGGAGGGAGAATTTATTCCGTTCAGCGCTTCCACAAAGATGAGCGGAGTCGATTTCAAAAAAGAAGGAGTCGTCGTGCGCAGAATCCGAAAAGGCGCGGGAGATGCGATCCGTGTCTATCTTTACAACTTTAGTCAAAAAATTTCGGAAGAGATGGAGAACGTGATTCGAATGATCGCACAACGAGGAAGCACGCCGATCCTTGTCGCGGAAAACGATAAACTTCTCGGAGTGATCGAGCTCAAGGACATCGTCAAAGGCGGTCTCAAGGAAAGATTCGCGAGCTTAAGAAAGATGGGAATCAGAACCGTGATGATCACGGGAGACAATCAACTCACTGCGGCGGCGATCGCGGCGGAAGCGGGAGTGGACGATTTTCTCGCGGAAGCGACACCCGAAACCAAACTCAAAAAAATTCGAGAACAACAAAGCAAGGGTTTTCTTGTCGCAATGATCGGCGACGGAACCAACGACGCTCCCGCTCTCGCACAATCCGACGTGGGAGTTGCGATGAATACGGGAACACAGACCGCGAGAGAAGCCGGAAACATGATCGATCTCGACAGCAATCCCAGCAAACTCATTGAGATCGTGGAAATCGGAAAACAACTTTTGATGACGAGAGGAGCGTTGACTACGTTCAGCATCGCCAACGACGTCGCAAAATACTTCGCGATCCTACCCGCTTTGTTCGGAAGTTTTTACGCGATTCAGGGAGAAGCCGGTCCCTTGTCCGCTTTAAACTTAATGCAACTCGGTTCGCAGAAGAGCGCCGTTTTAAGTGCGGTGATCTTCAACGCGCTTGTGATTCCCGCGTTAATTCCTCTCGCACTCAAAGGAGTCGCCTATCGTCCATTAGGCGCCGATACGATTTTAAAACGCAATCTTTTGATCTACGGTCTCGGCGGAATCGTAACTCCGTTTTTAGGAATCAAAGGGATCGATTTGATTTTAACGTTCCTGGGACTCGGTTAAGGAGAAACACATGTTACAGACGTCTCTCATCGCACTCAGAACTCTTCTGGTATTGACCTTTATCACCGGAGTATTTTATCCGATCGTCGTGACGGGTTTCGGCGAAAAACTATTTCCGTTTAACGCAAACGGAAGTCTCTTATATCGGGACGACAAACTCGTCGGTTCCGAACTGATCGGTCAAAAGTTTACGAAACAGGAATACTATTGGTCCCGTCCCTCCGCCGTAGATTACGAGACCGTTTCTTCGGGCGCCTCGAACCTAAGCGCGACGAGCGCGTCGCTCAAAAAAAGCGTCGAAGAACGCAGAGCATCGCTTCTTAAGGAGCACCCGGATCAAAAAGTAGTTCCGCCCGATCTGCTATTCTCATCCGGCTCCGGTCTGGATCCGCATATCAGTCCGAAAGCCGCGCGCTTTCAAACAAATCGCGTCGCCAACGCAAGAAAACTAAATGCGCAACAGCTCTCCCGATTGAACGAAATCCTTGCTTCTTCCATTGAGAAACCTTCCTTAAGTTACATCGGAGAAGAACGGATCAACGTGCTTCGATTGAACTTGAAATTGGATCAAGAGTTTGGAAGAATCAAAGAATGAGCGATTGGTCGGAAACGCCTCGACTGGACCCGGACGAAATTCTTCGTAAAATCCACGCGGAAGAACGAAAGTCCATTTCCGGAAAACTAAAGGTATTTTTCGGGATGGTCGCAGGCGTGGGAAAAACCTACGCTATGTTAAATGCCGCTCGTTCTTTGAAAAAAGAAGGAGTGGACGTCGTGGTCGGATATATCGAAACGCACGGACGTAAAGAAACGGAAGAACTTCTGGAAGGATTGGAAATTCTTCCGCGAAAAAAAATCGAACACAGAGGAATCGTTTTCGAAGAGATGGATATCGACTCCATTCTCAAACGAAAACCCGAAGTGGTTTTGGTAGACGAATTCGCACATACGAATATTCCCGGAAGCAGGCACGTCAAACGATATCAGGACGTCATCGAAATCCTGAATCATAGCATCAACGTATTCACGACTTTGAATGTTCAGCATTTGGAAAGTCAGGTGGAAGCGGTCGAAAAAACAACTACGGTAAAAATCAGGGAAACGATTCCGGATTCCGTTTTAGAGATCGCCGATGAAATCGTATTGATCGATCTTTCGCCGGACGATCTGAGAAAACGTCTTCAAGAGGGAAAGGTTTACGTTCCCGAAAAAGCGAACGTGGCGGGAGATCATTTTTTTAAAAAGGAGAACCTCTCCTTTCTCCGCGAGACGGCTCTCAATTATACGGCGAGACACGTTAACACTTCCCCCGAATCCACGCGGTTTCGGGAAAGAATTCTCGTCGCGATCAGCGCAAGTCCGAATTCCTATTCGATCTTACGTTATGCGAAACGTCTCGCATACGAAAGAAACGGTGAATTGTTCGCGCTCTACAATCAAACGAGGGAAAATCTTTCCAAAGAAAGTTTAAACCAGCTCGAAAAGAATCTGAGTTTTGCAAGGGAACTCGGTTCCGAAATTCTTCATTCCGCTGACGAGGACCCCGTGGACGCAATCCTAAGAATCGCGGAACAAAAAAACATCACGCGCGTAGTTTTGGGAAAACCTCCGATGTCTTGGTGGAAGAAATGGAATTCTCCAGCGTCGAAACTGGCGCGAACCACGGCGAACTTCGAGTTGTGTCTTGTTCCTTACGACCACACTTCCTTTTCGGGAGAAGAATCCTTATTCAATCGTTTTCTCAGAACGTCTTCCGGCGGAAAACAATACGTAGCTTCTTTGGCGCTCATCTTTCTGGCCACTTGTCTCAGTCTTTTTTTGGAACCGATTACCGGTTATTGGACCATTTCTTTTTTATATCTCTTTTTCGTTTCGGGTATAGGAGCTTTCTTTTCCAAGGGCCCCACGATTCTCGCGGGTTTGTTATCGGGACTCTTTTGGGATTATCTTTTTATTCCGCCTAAATACACTTTCTTTATAGAAAAACTCGAAGACGTGTTGATGTTCGGTTCTTTCCTTTTTATTTCGATCATCATCGGCAACGTCACTTCGCGTTTGAGACAAAAGGAGAAGGTGCTCGTAAACCGAGAACTTCGCTTAACAACTTTGTATGAACTTTCCAAAGATCTAGGACACGCAAGAGACATACGGCAGATTTCCGAAATCGGAGCGGAATATCTGAAACGGGTTTTTCAAACTCAAGTGACGATCTTTTTGGAAAATCAGGGAAACGTCGATTCCAACTCTTCACGCGCTGGAAATTTTTTTCCGGATGCGAAAGAAACGGCGGTCGCAAACTGGGTTTATAAGAACAGGATTTCGGCCGGAAAATTCACGGACACGCTTTCCCTTTCCATAGGGACGTATTTTCCTATGATAGCGCCGGGTAAAGTAATCGGTGTGTTGGGAATCATTCTTCCTTCAAAACTCAATCTGGACCAGGAAAATCTTTTGCTTACGATGGGAAATCAGATCGCGCTCGCCTTGGAACGGGAATTGTTATCCGAAGAAACGCGGACCCGCTATCTCGCCAATCAATCCGAACGATTGTACACGATCATCTTCAATTCCCTTTCTCACGAATTGAAAACGCCCTTATCGACGATTCGGGGCGCGGTGACGGCGTTATTGGAACCGGAAATCGATTCCTCTTCGGAAGCGCGCAAAGAATTGTTAAACGAAATCAACGAAAGCAGCATGATTCTGAATCTACTGCTCGGAAATCTTTTGGACATGAGCCGATACGAATCGGGCTTTTTAAAATTGAGAATGGATTGGCACGATCCGACGGATCTCGTTCACGTAGTGGTTCGTAGACTCAGACAAACCGTAAAGAACAGTCGTTGTGTGATTCATCTTCCGGAAAATCCGATTCCGATCTGGATGGACTTTACTCTTATGGAGCAGGCTCTCTTCAATATCGTGTTCAACGCGGTTCAAATTTCTCCGCCCGGTTCTCCTGTTTCCATTCGTCTCATTTCCGAAAAGGAAAAAACGATCTATCTGGTGGAAGACGAAGGGCCGGGGATTCCCGAGGAAGAACTTGAAAAAATATTCGAGAAATTTTATAGAAGTAAGAATCAATCGCACGTGGGAAGCGGCCTCGGACTTTCCATCAGCAAGTCCATCGTCGAAACGCACGGAGGAACGTTGATCGCTGAAAATCGGACCGAGGGAGGTGCCAGATTTTGTATCGAGATTCCCGTAAAACCCGCCTAATCTCATGAATCCGAAAATTCTAGTTGCGGACGACGACGATCGAATCCGTAAAATGATCCGGATCAGTCTGAACGCTTCGCATTATGATGTCGTCGAATCCGCGACGATTCAAGAAACGATTCTCAAAGCGGCAAACGAAGCTCCTGACGTGATCCTTCTCGACCTTCAGTTCCCGGACGGAAACGGAATCACCGCACTCAAAGAGATCAGAACCTGGAGCGAAACGCCCGTGATCGTGTTGTCCGTTCTTTCGTCGGATTCGGAAAAGATTTCCCTGCTCGACGAGGGTGCGGACGACTATATTACAAAACCGTTTAGTATGGGAGAATTGCTCGCGAGGATTCGAGTCGCGCTCCGAAACAAAACGCAGGAACCGGGTTCTCCGATTTTTATTTCGGGAAATTTATACGTGGATCTTGCGAATCGAATCGTCCAAGTTTCGCAGAACACGATCCATCTTACTCCGATCGAATATTCGTTTTTATCGTTTTTGATCCAACACGCGGGAAAAGTTCTGACCCAAGAGCAGATCATCCGTCACGTTTGGGGACCGTTTGCTAAGAATGAATCGGGACCGCTTCGTGTTCACGTCGCGAGTTTACGGAAAAAAATCGAAGCCGATCCGTCCAATCCGGAACTTCTTCTGACGGAACCGGGCGTAGGTTATAGACTTTCGGTAAATCCTTGATCGAAACGTATCCATCCGGGTTCAACGGGGATACTTCATTCTTCGCTTAACAAAATGATTAAAGAGAAATCCCGGCGCTTAAAAACAGCTGAACTCCGATTCCCCGCGCACGATCGTGTTCCTGTTCCTTGCCGTCCTTCCAAATTCTTTCCAAAATCGCCGGATCCGGTTTCTGATTGTAAAAGGAAACATCTTCTCGCTGCACATGCGCGGAATTATTCGCAAACAGAAGAACGTTAAAACCTCCGTTTAAAAAAATTCCCGAAGAGACCACATAACGTATACCCGCGCCGGGGGCCGCATACGCCCTCTTATTGGAAATCGAATACGTCCAACTCTTACCGTCCGCACTTCCATCCGTATAAACCCAGAACTCGTTCTTGCGATCCCTTTGGAAATAAAATTCCTGACCGATTCCAAAACTCAGATAATACGGAATGGAAAACGGAAACCATTCGAACGCGATCGTATATTGGTTCAGCGTATATTCCTTATTTTGCAAGGAGAACGCGGCGGCCCCCGGTTGATAACCGGTGCGATCCAAATCGAAGTGATCGGCGCGAAATCTTTGGTGCGCTAAAAACGAAATGGAGAATCGTTCGCCGAGATTGTAACCGACTTGAAACCAAGAGAGTTCTTTGATGCCGAACCCTCCGATGTAAAAACGTTTTTCGTTTCTACGTTCTCTCTGCGATCCGGCGATCGCGGACAATTCGGAATCGTTCGGCTCCGCGTTCAAAGCCTCGGCATGCAAAAAAAGAATCTGGATACAAAGTAAGAACGCAAGATTGCAAAACGGATATTTGAATTTCATAAAGATCTGAGGAAGAATCTTTTTTCCCGAAGAAAGAGTAAATTGGAAAATGAGAGAATTGCATATTTATGATACTGAGTTTCAGTCTCATTTATGTTGACTTTTTCACGGGCTCCCCTATCCTGGGAAAAAAAGAGGTCCCGGATGAAAGAAATTTTGGATTTGTCACCTAACATTGATTTGGTTATTTCGCGATCGATTCCGGTTTTGGACGAACGGATCGCCCGAAATCTTTTTTCTTTGAATGCGAAACACGAAACCGCACGCGAGATCCTTGCGGAGATCGGCACGGAAGAATTCCTTCCCCTTTCTTCCGAAACGGATCGAAACGATCGCCTAACCTCGGGAATGTCGCTTATCAATGCGCTTGCTGCGATTTCGGAAACCGGAAACTTCCACACGGAATATCAGCCGATTCTTTCCTTGGATACGGGGAAGATTTTCGCATACGAGGCGTTGGCCCGTTTTTATATCGAAGGCGAGCGAATCTCTCCCGAATTCGCCTTTCAGGAACTTCACAACTGGCCCGATCTGTTTTTTGAATTTGAAAAGAATCTAAAACGGTTTCAGGTCGCAAACAAACCCCAAGGGAAGAAATTGTTTTTGAATATCGATCCGCACGTTTGCAAGGATCAAACACAGGCTTCTTATTGGACCGAATTTTTAAGCAACCAAAAGAACGTAGTCTGCGAAATCATCGAAAACACGGATTCGACCCGGATCGCGGATACGAGATTCTGCCTAAACGCATTTAAAGAAGCCGATATTCGGATCGCGCTCGACGACGTGGGAGGGAAACAGAATCTTTTCTGTTTTGATTTTTTAGAATATTCCAATTTTATCAAGTTCGACAAACACTGGCTCACGCTTTTTAAAACGAAGGAATCCTATAAGAACATCGCCTGGGGACTTTTGGATTTTGCGAGAGAATCGAACATTCAGTGCATTCTCGAAGGAATCGAAACGCAAGAGGATCTTTTGATCGCTGCGGAAATGAGATTTCCTTTGGTGCAGGGATTTTTATTTCAATCCAGAAACGTTTCGGTTTGAAGCCGGATTAAACCGACTTTTCCATTCTCCAGCAGTAGTGGATCTTTTCGTTTCTGAAATCGTCGGGAACGGTCTTCTTCGTTATGTCTTTGAGATTGTCCCAAAGGATCGAAGCCTCGGATAATTCGAATTTTCTAAAGTTCGTGGAAAAATACAAAACCGCTCCGGGTAAAGCGAAATCCTTATAAAGAATATTTAATATTTCCGCGTGATCCCGTTGTATGTCTAGGACATCGGTCATCTTTTTGCTGTTGGAGAAAGTGGGGGGATCGACCACGATCAGATCGTATCGTTCCCGATCGGGTTCCTTTCTTTCACTGCGGAGCCATTCCATCACGTCCGCCCGAAGAAGTTTGTGTTTGGTCAAGGAAAACCCGTTCAACTTCAAATTTTCCTCCGCCCAAGCGAGATAAGTGTTGGATAAATCCACGCTCAGACTTTTGACCGCTCCGCCTGACGCGGCGTAGACGGTAAACGCTCCCGTATAAGAAAAAAGATTTAGGAACTTTTTTCCTTTCGATTCTTGGCGCACAAGATCCCGAGTGATTCTGTGATCCAGGAAAAGTCCCGTGTCGAGGTAATCGGATAGGTTCACGAAAAAGCGAAGTCCGTTCTCTCCCACTTCGAGCAGTTCCGCTTGTTCGGAATATTTTTCATATTGTTCCTTACCCTTTTTCGGTTCTCTCTTTTTCCAATAAATGGATTCGTTTTCGAGACCGAGAGTTTCCGCGACTACCTTGCCGATCTCGACATTCTCCCTTTCTCTTTCCTCGTCCGAAATTTCGTAGCTGTTTTTATATGCGGAGATTTGGCAATACGGTCCGTAAAGATCTACGCTTACGGGAACCTGCGGTATGTCGCGATCGTAGATACGAAAACATTCTATGTTCCGTTTGCGCGCCCACTTTTTCCAATGTTTGGACATTCTCGAAAGCCGGTTTCGAAACATCACCATCGGAGTTCCGGAATTATTAAACGAATTGGATTCCTCGGTTCGTTTTTCTGACATGAAACCAAGTTACCGGGTCCTGGAGAAAAACCAATCAGAACAAAAATGAAATTCCGTAAAAGACTGGAAAAATTGCAGACGCCGACGATGATTGCAGGACGTTTTTCCGTTTTCCGGATCGCGCACTGGAGTCGAATTCTTGAAATATACTTATCTCGAAAATCAAAAAGTAAAAATTTTTCTCAGCTATTCGGAGACGGATTCGAAAGACGTTATTCTTTTCGTTCACGGCTATCCGGATACCCATAAGACCTGGGAACCTCAAATCGATTCGTTGAAAGACAAATATCGGTTAGGCGCGGTCGATCTGAGAGGTTTCGGACGATCCTCCAAACCTTTGGAACAATCGGAATACAACTATGCGGTCATTCTTCCCGATTTAGTGGAAGCGATCCGCTTTCTTTCCAAGGAAAAGAAAGTTCACTTAGTCGGCCACGATTGGGGCGCGGCTCTCGGATGGTTATTCATTAGTGATCCCGAATATTCAAAATATATTAGATCGTTTACTGCGATCTCCGGCCCCCACCCTTGGCTCGCCGGTAAACGGATGTTGGACGATATTTTCAGCTTTAACCTCTCCAATTGGAAAAAGGTTTTGGATCAGGGTTTTCGTTCCTGGTATATCTGGTTTTTCCAGATCCCGATTCTGCCCGAATTGATCTGGCAAAACTTCGGGGAGCTGATCTACAAACTGGTGATGGATTTAGGCGGAGTTCCCAAAAAGGATTCGCTCCGCAACATCAACCGCAACGATATCTACAGCGCGACGATGGCTCCCATAAATCTTTTCCGCGAATTGTTATTCGGCAAAACGGTGATTGCGGCTCCTTCCAACATCAAGGTTCCCGTGCAGCTCATCGTTCCTCAAAAGGATTTTGTGGTTCTTCCCGAAGTGTATGAAAACGCGTACGATTACGTGGACAAATTAGAAATTCATAAACTGGATTCCAATCACTGGGTCCATCGGGAACAACCGGAAATCGTAACGGAAATGATCCGGAAATTCGTCTCCAAATATTCCGCATAACAAAGAGAAGACGAATCTCCTTGAACTTTGAAATCATTTCTCTTCTTTTAATGCCGTTTACGTACGCTTTCGTGGGTTGGGTCACGAATTGGGTCGCGTTGAAGATGACGTTTTATCCTTTGAAATTTTTCGGAATTCCTCCTTATCTCGGCTGGCAGGGAATCATTCCGAGAAAAGCGGAAAAGATGGCGGGAAGAGCGGTGGACGTCGTCACTCGTTATCTCATCGACGTAGAAGAAATGTTCTGCAAGGTTGATCCCGCATTGATTCAGGAAAATCTTCGTCCCGAAATTCAAAAGACGATTTTGGAGACGATGAAAGAAGTCGCGGACGAATTCAATCCGCTTTTATGGAACCTGATCCCGGATCTAGTGAAGAATTCCATGATGAAGGAAATCGAAAGACAGGCGATGGAAACCATCCCTACCGTCTTTCAGGATCTCCGCAAAGATTCCAAACGGATCTTCGATATACGAGGATTAGTAATTCGTAATATGACCGGGGAAAACGTTCATCTCACCGTTGAAATGTTTCAAAGAGTGGGCGCGAAAGAATTCCGTTTCATCGAGGTTTCCGGTTTTTACTTCGGCTTCGTATTGGGTTTGATTCAAATGGGAATCTGGCTCGTTTATCCTGCGCTTTGGACTCTTCCGGTGCAGGGCATCATCGTGGGTTATCTTACCAATTGGCTTGCGCTTCTTTTGATCTTTAGGCCGCTCGAACCGATTCGTCTCGGTCCTTTCAGTTTTCAAGGCTTGTTTATCAAACGTCAAAGGGAAGTTTCGGAGGAATATTCCAAAATGCTCGCGACTAAAATCCTAAGTTCGGAAAAGATTCTCGAGGAACTGTTTTTCGGAAGGGCTTCGGAAGAAGTGTTCAACCTAGTGGTTCACGCGATCGAACGACAGATGGACACGATGGCCTCCGTGATCCGCCCCACTCTTTCCCTTTCCTTCACTTCGAACAAATACAACGATACGAAAGAACGGGTGATCCGAAAGATCATGAACAACCTCAAAAACTTTACGACCCATATCGAGGATTACGTAGAAAAGGCCATCGACTTGGAAAGTACCCTTTCTCAAAAGATGAAGGCTCTTCCGCCCGTTGATTTCGAAGACGTTTTACGGACCGTTTTCAAGGAAGACGAACTCCTTTTGATTCTTGTAGGAGCCGCGTTAGGCGCAATCGTCGGTCTGGGTCAGGCGTTTTTCATGGCGATTTAAACGTTTCAATCGTCCGAAAGAAGGAAGTTCAAAGCCTGCCGGAAGCCGTATAATATTTTTGATAATACGCTTCCTCTAAAGAATTGATCGTAACTCCTCGTTTAACCGAAGCATGGACGAACTTTTTGTCTTTGAGATAAACTCCCACGTGACTGATCTTATCCCCGTAAATCGTAAAAAAGATCAGATCGCCTTCCTTCAATTCTTCTTTGGAAATCGGATTCGTCTTCGGATACATCGTGTAACTCGGTCCGCTGAGACGGGATCCGTAGACTCTGGAAAGAATCTTGCTCGTAAAACCGGAACAATCGATTCCGTTTTCGTCCGTTCCGAAATCCTTATAAGGGGTTCCGAGCCAGCGATACACTTCTTGATACAACGCAAAATTATTTTCGGAACCGATCGCAATCCCGTGCGTGTGTTTGAAAAACGTTTTGAGTTCGGCTTCGCTTAATTCTTTCTTTTCTCCGTGCAATACGGCGTAAAACACCAAACCGAGACAGAGAGAAAAGAAGGGAATCAAACGGAAAGAAAACATTCTTTCTTTAGACGATTTAAAAATTCACTCCGCCGTAGACGACCAACTCTAAAAATCCGAAATTCTGACTTGCTCTGTCTTTGGAACGTCCAGTGGTCAATATGTTCGGAAGATCGATATAACCGCCCTTGGCTCCGAACTCGAAGAACACGGATTTATAAAGATCCGTTCTTCCCGCGACGTAGCCGGAAACTCCGTACCCGGACGCGTGAAAATGGTTATTCTTCCCTTCGCCGAACAGACGGATATCGCTACGGCAAATGACCGGACCTCCGCCCACGGAAGAAACGAAACTGATCGCATGTTCTCCGTTAGACGAAACCCAAAGAGGCTGAATCATCCCCACATCCATATAAAGAAAGTTTAATCCGTCCGTATGTTCGAACTTTAAAAAATCGGGGGTGATGTTGATCGTTTCTCCGTTGTGATACCCTTCGAGCCTCTTATATGCGTCCGGAAACAGATATAGATAAACGGAAGAATCGGACGAAGTTCCGAGATGCGCCCTTTGAATCGCGAGCGGATCGATGTAACCGTAGATGTTGGACGCTTGTCCGCGACTCATCACGTATTTCATGTGATCCTGACCGAAGGCGATATAAAACTTATCCGTAAAATAATAGGTTAGACGAAAGTTGTATTGGGGAATTTCCCAAAGACTCGGATTCAAATAAACGGAAGGATTGAATTTTTCCGGTTTATCCTTCGCGACAACGTCCTTCAACGTGAAGTTATAGCCCGGACCGTGAAAGGAAATGTCGCTTTGCGTATACGAATCGCGGTTGTAACCCCACTGAAAACTCCAAGTCCCTTTGCGTTGATCGACTCTTCGTTTGGCTTCCGCCTGATTCGCCTCACTCTGAGGATCCACGGGAATCGGTTCCGCTTTCGGAACCGCATTTGTTTGCGCAAAAGGAACGACTTCCTGCATATCGACGTCTTTCGCCTTGGATTCCGCAAACATGGGAAGAGGAGAAATACAAAAGATAAGAATAGAAACTGCGTGTTTGAATGAAATCCGTAGATTTCGAATGGAATTCGGGTTCATGCGATCAGAATTGAAATATATTTCCAAGCTAGTATATCAAAATACTAAGATCGGGACGGGGCGGTTGGTGGCTATTTTTTTTTCGGGAACTTTTTCAAGCTCCATCGATTCGAATCCCTTCGAACCCGAATCGTTAGACGTTCTTGCGAACCGATTTAACCGGAGTGTAAGATTACGAAGTCTCGGATCTTATCGCTTACAAGAATCGGATGTTCCTTTTGAATCCAATGATTGGAATCCACGGAGAACAGCTCCAGAGAATCGCACACGTTCTTGAGAGAATCGTAACATTCCGGACTGATCGCCATATCACGCAGCGGAATCAACACGCGCGCGGGAACCGAGATACGTTTCGGAGTCGGATATTTTTTCCCCCGAATCAATTCCCGGTACAAATTCATCGGATAAACCGCGCTCTTTACGATCTCTTCCTCGGTAAAATTCCGCATCGGATCGTTCTTCGGAATTTCCGCGGCGGCCATAAGATAGTTCCAAATCTGCTTTGCCAAATGTCGCATTAAAAAACCGGGAAGCCAAGGGATTTGAAAGAATACGATATACCAGGATTTGACCGATTGTTTCAGAGACAACCAGACCTTTTTCGGATTGAAACTGAAGAAGTAACGAAACATTAGATTTCTCGCGAGAATCGGATGAGGACCGCCCATCGCCGTATACGAACGGATCGATTTAGAATATTCTAAATCTCCCACGAAAGCCCAAGCAAGAAGCGCTCCCCAATCGTGAGCGACGAGATGAACCGGCTTCCCGTTTCCTAAAAACCGGATGACCGCCTCGAAATCCTTAAAGATCTCCCGGGCATTGTACGCCTTTTGTTGGGAAGGTTTGCTCGAGTTTCCCGCTCCTCTCAAATCGAACGCACCCACGTTGAATTCTTCTCCGAGAGAATTCAACTGCAGATCCCAAGTGGAATGTTCGTCCGGATAACCGTGAACGAAAAGAATCGTCTCGCGATCCGGTCGCTCCTTTGCCGTTGCGTTGTATTTCAAAAAAAGATTAAAATTTCCGTTCGAAACGAATGTCGTTTTAAAACGGAGAGGAGTTTTCGTTTCCTTTGAAGTTTTCTTTTTTTCGGGATACAAAGCGATCATCGGTTTTACTTCCTGATTTTGTTAAGCGACTTTGAGCGCTGAAACAAGGTCAGCGCATTCCATTTTCCTAAAATGCTTTTCGAATCGGCAAATCAGAACCGGTCGCTCAAACTCGTAACCTTGTGTACGATGTTCGGGGTCATCCGGTTGAAAAAGCTGATCGTTTTGGATTTGATTCCCGGAAATACGTGGAGTTTTCTTTTTTCCATTCCTTTTACGATCGCCTTTACGACGTCCACCGGACTATCCACGATCGATTTCGGAACGTCTTGTTGTTTTCCGAATTGTTGCGACTTTAAGATTCCGGTGTCCGCAAAGAACGGATATACGTTCGTAACGGCGACTCCCTTCTTGCGGAGATCCGCGTCCATCGCCTCGCCCATCGCCCTGATTCCGAATTTGGAAATCGAATAGTAGATCAATTCACCCGGCGCGACTTGACCCGCAACGGAGGAAAGGTTTACGATCTGTCCTTGTTTTCTTTCGAGCATCGCGGGAACGAATAAACGGCTCAGATGAATCGGAGCGTATAAATTCACGTCGAGAATCAGATTCCAATTCTTATCGGGAACGTCCAAGAGCCCGCCCTTAAACGCAAGCCCCGCGTTGTTGATCAGAACGTCCACTCCTCTCTGAGACAACTTTAGAGTATTCTGATATACGTCCTTACAACCTTCCTGCGTTTGAAGATCGCCGGAAAAACTTCCGAGAATCTTTCCCGCGCTTTTGGATTGAAATCCGTTCTTTCCGTTTTCAAGCCATCTACGATGCAGATAAAAATCCGCGTCCGTGCCGGGAGCTTTGAGATCGGTAAGAATCACGTTCGCTCCTTTTTCCAAAAGTTGTTTGGTCAATTCCCTTCCGAAACCTCCGTTGGCTCCGGTAATCAGTATCGTTTTATCTTTCAATCGGCTCATATCGCTTCTCTATAATGGTGTTCTGGTGTTGAAAAAATTTCTTTTGCTAAGTAGAGATTGTCCTCTTCATCGGGATGAAAGGAGAATCGGAAGTATTTCAACGCGGCCTTGATCGTCAAAGGCAGGACTCTTTCCTTCGTAAAGAGAAGTTGAAAGAGTTCCTTTTGGGTTTTGAATTTGAAAAGAATCCCGTCCTGCCAAAGAAATAACAGAACAGCAACGAAGGTAAAAGCGAAAAAGATCGAAGAGGCGATTCCCATTCCGATCACTCGGATCCAGTAACTTTGTGTAATCGCTTTCAAAACGTCGAATGCGGCTGATTTGTGTTCCAATTCTTCCGCGGCGTGCCACTCAAACAATCGTCTCATTTCCGGATGAGCGGGTTTCAAAAGTCCTCTGCGCAATCCTAGATCCGCGACGAGAGACGTGTAATGTTCGAGTCCCGCGACCGCCGCCAAATTCATTTTTTTGGAAAAAAGTTTTTCCAAAAGACCGAACGCAAACCAAACCACGAAGTTCATAAAACCTTCGAACTTGTATCCCTGGTTTTTCAGATTCTGCCAGAACTTTTTATGTTCGCCCGCGTGCTGCGCTTCTTGTCCCACGAACGCGATCGCGTTTCGTTTCACTCTACCTTCTTCGAGTTCGGGAACGTATTTTTGAATCGTTCGGATAAAATATTTTTCCCCTTCCGGAAACAGAATGGTCCACGCATTCAACACGTGCGTCAAGGAAGCGTTGTCTCCGCACCAGTGTTTCGGCACCGTATCGGAAAATTGAAATTTCGGTTTTCGAACCGGATAATCCGGTTTTTCAACGTAGTCTTCGTTCGTTTTCTTTTTCTTCATAACTTCTTCAATCCCGTTTCGCACATTCGATATTTTGAATTTTATTTTCCGTTCCGATCCTAAGATCCGCGACTATATCAAATCATTTGAATCTTATTTTCTTCCGACAAAGATCACGGAGCTTACGCCGCCCCCGCCCGAACCTTTTTGGATGAATTCGATGTTTTCGTTTTAGAAGACGAGGTTTTTGTTCGTGCGGCCGATTTCGCTTTTCCGTTTGTGCGTTTTGCCGTCTCGGAGATTTTCAACCGTTTTGCCGCTTTGGTAGATTCGCTCTTTTTGTTTCCTGCGAGCAACGTAACCTCGGACTTTGACTTAAAAGTCTCCTCTTCCCAAAAGCGAACGTGCGGAAGATCCTCGTCGAGCCAACACGCATCGCTGTCGCTCACGACCAAAATTTCTTCCCACTTCACTCCGAAACTTTCTTCCGCGTCGGCGCCGGAATAGATTTTTCCGATATGAGGTTCCACGGCCCAAAGTCCTGCGTCCACGCGAGACTTGGTGAATTCTCCCCAAAGCGGAGAAGCGTTTTCGGAAGGTGCAAGAAATCCTTTTACGATTTGAGGAACGAGATACAAAAACGTCTGCGGAGGAAATCCGAGAACTCTTCCCGCGGGAACGCTCCAACCGGGAACCTTTCCCACCTTATGACCGAGAACTCCGTTGGGATATACGGTATGACAGTTTTGATAACCGAGTTCGGAAATGAGTTCGTTGCAGGCGCGGTAGATTTCACCCATCGACTTTTCCGCGCGGACGGATTCTAAAATCAAGGAACGGAATTCTTTGAGATCGCGTCGTCCCTGTTCGACGGCGGGATTTTTTCCGAAAGAAAAAGAATAACCCACGTCGGCGGTCACACCTTTCACGTTAGGCGCAACATCTAGGATCACCGCCATTCCTTCTTTCAGTTTACGGTTGGAAGGTTGAAAGGAAAAACCCCAGTGAGGAAGAATTCCTTCTCCGCTTCCGATCCGTTGAAACGTGAGAGGTCTGCGAAAACCTCGAAAGCAGGTTCTATCTCCGAACCAAGCGAATCCGTAATGAAAGAAATTTTTCCCGCCCCGTTCTCGGATATAGGAATCGATGAGAGATGCCGCGGTCTTTTCGGTCATACCGACCACGAGTCTACCACGCACCCACTCGACTGCATCGTATGCAAGTTTTTGCACGTGTTTGAAATCTTCCAGATCCGATGAAGAATAATATTCCCGAGACATTCTCCCTTTCCCCCAACTTCTTGCGCTTTGTTGGAAGGAATTGTAACGCATGTTACACAAGGCATCGTCCGATCTTATGATTTCCGACCGATTTTTAGATTTTTTTTCTCCATTCGGCGGGAGTCATCCCCGCGATTTTCAAAAATTGCGCGTTGAAGGTGGACTTCGTATTAAATCCGACCTCGAATCCGATGGAAAGAATCGTCTTTTCCGGTTCTTCCAATAGGATCTTTTTGGCCTCTTCGACTCGATAACCGTTGATGAATTCGTTGAAATTCTTTCCATACGTTTCGTTGAGAATTCGGGAAAGCTGATGCGGCGTGATGAGAAGTTTTTCCGCGAGATCCTGCATCCGAATTTCCTCGTCCCGATACGATCGTTCCTCTTCCATGAGTTCGGCAAGCCGAGATTTGATCGCATCGAGATTGATTCCTCCCAACTGCGTTTTTTCATACCGCTTTTGCTGAAACTCGGACTTTAAGGATACGAAGAAGTTCGGATAACGCGCGGTGAACACGAACACGAGCCCGTTCCCTAAAGTCATCAATACGGAAGCGAACGCGAAAAGACTCGGAACGTTCAGATAAAATCCGATTCCCGAAAGCTGGATCGCCGCAATCGTCACGAGAAGAATGGAAGAAGCGAGTCTGGAAAGATGAATGTCGATTTCGCGGAACGCCTTCCAAAACAAATACACCGAATAGACGCAATATACCGTTAGGTGAAGATATCCGATTCCGATGATAAGAGAAATCGGATTGCTTCCCCGGTTGACGAACGCGTCCTGAATGAGCTGCGATTTGGATTCGAACGGAACGCCGAAAAAAACCGCTTCTCCCGCGAGGGCGATGTATGCGGGGAAAAAATGTCGCTTGAGTGGAACTCTTTTTTCCAAAGCGAACTGCAACATTCTCCGCACGACAAGAAGAAGAGCGGGGCCCATCGCGAGCAGGGAGGAAAAAAAGAAAATCCAAAGATAGGTGTGCGAAGCAGTTCCCGGAATCTGCACCAATCCGATCCGGGATTCGGAGGAAGCCATGATGAGCGCGAGAAGAAACATCCCCGTAAAGTCTTCTCCCTTTTTCCGTTTTGCGAGTTCGGTGAAAAAGAGAAGAATACAATACCCCGGTCCAAGCTGAATGAGAATGTGGAGGCCGAGCCAGAATAGATCCGGTGTGTTCGAGGCATTCATGGAAACTGGGAGAAGGAAAGCCGACCCGGAAGTTTTGTCCAGAAGAAACGGGAAAAATCGACGCGGGCAAAATTAGAAGTATTGACGCATACCATTCTCCGAGGTTCCTTATCGGTATGAGTGAATTCATTGAAATCAAAGTTGGCGAGAAATCCTACCAGTTTCCGTTGATCTCCGGAACCGACGGAAAAAAGGGAATCGATATCCGTGAGCTTCATCAAAAGACCGGACTCATTTCCTACGATCCCGGCTTTTTTAATACCGCATACGCCGTCAGCCGCATCTCGAGAAGAGACCCGGATTCGGGAGAACTTCACTACCGAGGGTACGACGTCGCCGATCTAGTGCAGCATTCCACGTTCGTCGAAACCAGTTATCTTTTGATCTACGGGAAACTTCCCACGGAACAACAGCTCAAAGATTTTTCTCTGAAACTTTCCAAACATTCTTTGATTCACGAAGACATGATCAATCTCTTCGACGGGTTTCCGGGTAAAGGACATCCTCTCGCGGTTCTTTCGGTGATGGTCACTTCCCTTTCCAGTTATTATCCGGAAGAATACGAAGAATCTCTGGACAAAGGGATCGATCATTCGGCGAGACTTCTCGCGAAGATCAGAACGATCGCCGCGTTCAGTTACAAAAAGATCGTGGGTCAACCCTTCGTTTATCCGCTCGATAAACATCCGTATTGCACAAACTTTCTGTATATGCTGTTTTCGATTCCTTCCAAGGATTACGTTCCTTCAGAGGACATCGATCGTATTCTGAATCAGCTTTGGATCCTTTACGCGGATCACGAACAAAACGTTTCCAACACCACCGTTCAGGTCATCGGTTCCACTCAGGCGAACCTGTTCGCTTCCATCTCCTCCGCGATCAACGCGCTCTGGGGTTCGAGAGAAGGCGGTCGTCAGGTTGCAGCCGTCGGTCTGATCGAAGATATCATCAAGTCCAGAAAAACCGTTCCCGAGTATTTCGAAAAATTCAAGGGAGATTCGGAAAGACTCTTTTCCAACGGTTTCGGTCACAAAGCGTACGACTCAAAGAGCAGAAGAGCGATCATCGCCGGCAAACTCTTCCACGATTTCTATAAGAAACATCCGGTGAATCCGATCGCGGAAGTGGCGCTCAAGATCGACGAGTATATGCAAAATGATGAATATTACATCAACCAGAAGTTATATCCGAACCTGGAGTTCTACAGCGCGGTGATTTTCAATTCTTTGGGAATTCCGAAAGAACTCTTTACCGCGATGCAGGTCATCGGAAAACTTCCGGGCTGGCTCGCGCATTGGAGAGAACAGAGAGTTTCCGGCAACTACAGCAAGGCTCGTCCGAAACAAGTCTACACCGGAGAAATCGGAAGAAAATACATTCCTCTTTCGGAAAGATAATCATGCAGAACCCGAGATGGAAAGGCCGGCTCGCCCAAGCGGAAGAAGCGGTCGAATTTGCGGAAACATTGATCCGCATCGTTCACGGAAAAATTTCATGAGCGTTCTCGTATTTCCCAAGCGCGATCCCCTTGGAGGAATGAATCGGGAAGAACTGATCGATACGATTCGCTAATACCGTTTATCAACAGACCTGAATCGTATCCGGAGCTTCTTGCCTTGCCGATCGAACTCAATCTGTTTGTATATACTCCGCAGGAATGGGAAAAGGCACGGGAACAAAGTCGTTATCCAGGTTTTTGGAAATCGGTCTTTTCGGAAATGATTCAGATTTTTTGATCGTTTCATCACGACGCTGCTACGGATCGAGGTTCATAGAATGTCATAAGAAAAGGAACTCGCCATGTTTAAAAACATTCTTTTGAATTTCGTCCTATCGTCTCTTTCGATGTTCTTCTTCCGATGCGACACGCCTAAAGAAATCAGTGAAACGGAATTCAAGAATTTAATCCGTGAAGCGTCGAAATCACGAAGCTCCGACGAATTGCGTTTTGTCGAGTATCTCGGAGTTGCAGATGAAAAAGCGATTCTCAAGGTGTCCGCTTCGGCCGGTTCGAAACGGAACAAGGAGGAATTCTTTTTTACAAAGGCGACTCCTAACTTAATTTCTTGGATCGATGAAAATCTATTCGGAATCACGTCTTCCAATTTTACGAAACTTTATAAATACCTTTTTTACCAAACGGACAAACAATTCAAATTCGAACAATGGACGATTCTGACGAGAGATGATTCCGGAAAAAAAAAGGAAGACGCGGCCGGTGAAAAAACAATTCGAATCACCGTAGACGGACTGACGGTTTTTATTTTCTATCTGCGTTCGGATGAAATTACTTCTTTCTCTCTAAACATAAAACATGCTCCGAACGATAAAGAAGCGCTAAAATACAAAAAATTGTGGTCACAACTTTTGAATCACATTCAAAAAGAAGAAATCCGGTAAATCTAAATTCGCACAGTCCGTAGCCCTTTCGTTCAAGACGATCACCTCGATTTCATTTATCATCGATTCATTCTTTTGAATACGAGGATAGAATGAATTTCAAAATGCCTTCTTCATTTAAAACCGCATACTTCAAAGAGATCGAAAATTATCGAACTCATCTCAAGGCCGGACGTTTTCAAGAAGCCTGGAAATTTTTAGAACGGGCCCATCTGATCGGGCAGTATCATCCCGTTCCGCACACGGGTTCTCACGGGAGAATGTTGCTGTTTGCGGTTCGTCAAAAAGATTGGAAGGAAGTATTCGGTCAGCTTCCGCGACTTTCCTTCGGTTGGCTCGGTTCCTTGCTCAATCGGATTCCGGTCGGAAATCCGGGCGGCTCCGACGTTCCGATCTTCGCATCCTTTCCGATTCCGGAAGATTTGCGGGAACTCCTTGCGGACGCGGATTCTTCCGGGCAAGGTTTGTCGGGTTTAAAGAAAAGAATGTAGGAACTCATACGAATTGAGCAGAAATCCGATGGGAGGAGTTCCCACAACGGCGCTGAAAACGGAAGATTTTCCGAGTAGAACGAAGGAGTTCCCACATTCTCTTAAAACATCTAAGATTTTCCGGTTAGGGCCGCAGGTGCGGATTTCCCGCACTTTCAGAAATTTTTTTTTGAACCGTGGGAGTTCCCACATTCTACCCAAAAACGGCCCTTTCCCGCGAGTACAAAAAAAGACCGGCTAATCGCGTGAGCAACCGCCGGCTGAATAGGTTTCAATTCTGTAAGTCCAGTTAATTAGACCGGTTCTTATCGGTCAACGCCTTCAAGAAAGTTACGATCGACTTTGTATCGGAATCCGAAAGATCCTTTCCGAGCTGGAGACGCGCCATTTTTTTAACGGCTTCTTCCAGGGTAGCGACCTTACCGTCGTGGAAATACGGCCCGGTAATCGCTACGTTCCGCAAAGATTGAACCTTGAAAACGAAAGTGTCCGCGACGTTCTTCGTAACGCCCTGACGGCCTTTATCCGCGGTATTTTCATACGGATTGACCTGACCGAGTTTACGGAAGGAGTTCCCACCCAAAAGCGGACCGATATGACAAGCGGTGCAGCCGGTAGCTAAGAATTTTTCCAGACCTTCCTGTTCTTCCGCGGAAAGCGCCTTGTGATCCCCGTTTTGGAAATCGTCGAAACGATCGTTTGTTTTGAGAGTTCTTTCAAACGCGGCAATCGCACCCGCGAGATTGTCGTAAGTAATCGGATTTGCGTCCTTAGGATACGCCTTTGAAAAAAGCTCTTTGTATTCCGCGATCGCGGAGATTTTCTTTTCCACTTCCGCAGCAGACGGCATCGCCATTTCGACGGGATTTAAGATCGGACCTTTTGCCTGTTCTTTCAGATTGGCCGCTCTTCCGTCCCAGAATTGCGCGATATGGAAACCCGCGTTCAAAACGGTGGGAGAATTGCGATCGCCATTCTTCCCAAACGCCCCGGGAGAAGTGGGAAGATTGTCCACTCCACCCGCTTTCCCGACAACATTGTGACAGGAATTACAAGCCTGCGTGTCGTTGGCCGAGAGTCTTTTTTCAAAGTATAACTTTTCACCGAGCTGAACCAATTCGGGAGTATCGGCTTCTCCCCCGGGCATTTTGTCGGGAATGGTTCCAAAGATCTTCTTGGAATCATCGATCAACTTTTTTGTCTTTTCGGAAGGCCCGCAAGACACCATAACGATCCCCAAGAGCGCTACGAATAGAACTCCGGCTGTAGATTGTTTCATACCAGTTCCTCTCTCTATTGTATTTACGATTCTAAATTTAGAATCATTCTAAAAGTGAATTTATTTTAGAATGATTCTAAAAAACAATTCTTTTTCAAACCTTCTTTCGTTTTTTCCGTTCGATTTGAAAGACCAAACCTTGCGCGTTGATCCTGGAATCGAAGCCGAGCAACATCTCCTCCTTTTCTCCCAACGCGATTCCTTGCGTGGAAATTTCCCGTTCCAAATAAGCCCGAACCCTTCCGGTACAAAATTCCAAAAGCGGCTCCCCTTCCAAACCCGAGCGTTCTCCGGAGGAAAGAATATTCTGCATCGCGTGCAAACCCTGCTTCATCTGACGTGCGCCCAATTCGAGATCCTTCCAAACGCCGAAATGCGTCAAATACGCCTTGTCCGCGCCGGTCGCAAGAATCGTATCCACCGTATTCATCGCTTCTTCCGAATCGAAATCGGTGGGCGTCGTCGAAGGATAAAGAACCGGATTTTTTCCGAAAGCAAAATCCCGATAACCGAGTCCGAAAGAATCTCCTGTGAAGATTCCGTTACTCAGGGAATCGTATATGCAAAAATGATGATTTGCATGTCCTCTTGTATAATAAAATTTGAATATTCTTCGTCCCCACCGGATCTCCTCTCCGTCCGCCGGGCTTTTGACCCGCGCTTCGGGCACGGGAAGAATTTCTCCGTATAACTTCTTAAAGTTCTCTTCTCCGTATACTTGGATCGAACTTTGAACGAGCCTCGTCGGATTGATGAGATGAACCGCGGCTTTCGGGTGCGCGAGTATCGTGGCGTTCGGACAATGTTTTGCGAGCAATCCGGTTCCGCCCGCGTGATCGAGATGAACGTGCGTTACGATGATGTATTTCACGTCCTCGGGTTTCAAACCGGCTTGTTTCAATTCTTCCAAGAGAATGGGAACGGCCTTGTTCGTGTTGTTTTCGACGAAAGCGGCTTCCTTGCCTTCCACGACTAAATACGCGCAAGCGACTCCCGGAGAAATATAATCGCAGTCGATCGTAAATAAACCGGGAAAGACTTCCTTCTCAAAAGGCGGCATAAGAATTCTCCTCTTTCCAAAGTCGAATGGAAGCGAAATCGTCCAAGAAATCGCGCGGGGCAAAATCAGGCAAAGTTTAAACTACAAATCCCTTCCCTACATTCCGCAATAAACCTAACTTCTTCTTTCCAACGAGTCTTTCTAAACCATAGACTCGAATTCCTTTCAATGCGGAATATTCATTCAAATAAAGAATACTATTCTCTGGTCGGATGTAACTGTAAGAAGCGAGGAAAGAATACTTAATACTTCTTTGAGTTCCTTCAGCTACTTGAGTATGAATTCCATTCTCTGACCAACGATTCCGCGCCCAGACATTCCTCTTTGTATCCTTAGCTCTCTTAGAATGATTGATACTTCGAAAGTTCTTGTTGTATCTTTCCATCCAAGGAATTCCCTCATCAGCAAATAAAGGAACATCTTCCGGTAAGAAATCAAAGAGAGGTTGAAGTGTTTTTTGTTTTTGATCAGGAACAGAGGAAAGAATTACCGGACCGCCCTTAATCGCAAGAGTATGAACTAAAGTTCCGATCTGATACTTACCCTTCTCTTCAGCAACGGAATCAGTTAAATAGATACTCGCTGTTTGACCTTTGTGCTTAAACCTTTTTCGATATCCATTTGCTCTCTGAGAAGCTGAGAATAGAGCTAAAGTATCGGTATGAACAACAGGCTTACCTGCAACAGAATCCTTCAAATCGCCTGATTCAGCGAGTTTCTTACCCTTCCAAGCCTTCTTCAGATCCTTAACCATCTCATCTTTAATCAATGGAATCAAATCACTACAGAAGATCTGAAGTCTTCTTTTTAACAATGTTCCGGTGTTCTTAGAGACGGATAACTTTCTACAGATCGCTGAAGCTGAAAGACCTAATGGAAAGAGTTCAATCGATTCAATGAGTAAATAGGAGAACACCCACAGCGGTAGTTTCAAATGCTCTAATGGAGTTCCAGAAGTTCGTGAATCCAAGTGATTGCATTGAGGACAACGGATTACATTCTCTCGCGTGGAAACTTCTTTGCTAAGTGGAATCTTACAGTCAGGACATTTCTTCGGATAGAGAGTAGAAAGAAGATTCTTAGTAATCTGAGTATAATAGTCAGTGTTTAAGTGAGGAAACTTTTGGTTAAAACGATCTTTGGCTGAAAGTGATTTAGATGATTTGAGTGCTGAAGCTGAAGGACTGTGGATATATTTTAGTTTTCCGCTTCTTACATGAGCTGTGGAAATCTCGGCTCCGAGGACGTTTCGCAGAAACGGGTTGGAGCTGGGATTTGGCTTTGTGCGAAATGTAAGAAAGGAATATGCACCTGACATAGCCAAAATACTTAACAGATGTAGGACAAAACGTCAATCAGAATAATCGAAAGAAGTTTATATTTGTAAAACTAAACTTTCCTTTGGAACACAGGTCAGATTTGTGAAAGATGATTTGGTTTCTTACTTAAGTCTAAATTTTTTAAGAGCCAATCTGTTTTTGATCGTGGCATTTGGATCATCCTCTTCAATGATCTCGCCTCGTAAAACCATGGGCCCAATCGCTTGAATCAGCTTACCTCGATTGATAAACGAATCCTTCAATCCGACTCGTTTAACAAGGTCCGGTAACAGTAAAAAACCTCCAGCCTCCTCAAGTTCTTTGCGGATAAGCGGCTCCAATTTCTTTCCACGGCGCGCAACTAACATCAGCGACAAAGAAACTCCAATCCCAACTACAATATACATCATCATACTATCATCCATAACGAATCCCTTTAAGACAGATTTTATACGAAGTCAAATTCGCGCAGTTTTTCAGACAAGTCAAGAAATACTGATCTAAAACCGAACACGTAGTATAAGATAGGAACAAAAGCATTCCTGTAGGGAATATCATGCAAACTAGGGAATATCATGCAAACAAGGAGAAAGAAGCGTTCAGAATTCACGCTCAAAAAAAGATTTGATACTGATGAATTTGCCGCCTTTCTTAAGGGAGCAGAGGATATCTCAGCTCCAAGGACGTTTCGAAGAAGCGGATTGGAGAGGGATTTTACGTTGTGCGAAATGGTTGAAAGGAATATGCATCTGACAAAGTGAAAATACTGAACAGATGTAGAATACAACATCAATTAGAATAATTGAAAGAAGTTTATATTTTGTAAAATCAAATGAATCTAAAGAATGGCGTCATTTTAGATTTTTTAAGAGGGTCGCGTCGTAAGGTATTTTTACCAAGTCCTATAATATACTTATAGAGGTTGGTAGAATACATGGACTTTTACGACGCCGATTACTTACAAAAAATTTCTAAATTAAAAGTAATGAATTACTCCGTAGAGCCGCAATTTTGAAGTGGTTTCATTATTCTGAATACTAAAGAAATCACACATTAACCTAAATCTCAAGCACTCCCCTCTCTAAAATCTAAAGCATAGATCATTTTTAAAACCTAATTAGCGAATTCTTCGATATCCTCAAATACGAACGAATAGCCATTTTCTAAATCTTCCATCTTCGTCTTATATCGACCGATCAACCTTAGATAATTCTCTTTTCGACTCTTCAGTTCGTCAGCTGAAAGTGTACAAGCAATCGGAGTAGAACATTCGTATTTCGAATTCGAATGTTGATCCATCAGACAAAATCTCCCCTTCCTTCTTCCGCTTTACAAGAACAACCAACGGAACAACTTGAACTCATTTTTCGTTTCAGAAATCCGATCGACAAAAGAATAGCCGCAAAGGCGAGACTCACGATTCCAATCCATTCGAATGCGGACAACATCCAAGAAATTGCCGAAATTCCTAATAACGCGAATAGCAGAGGGGACAAACAACAAATACCGCATACGGTGATCCCAAAAAACCCGAGCCGTTTAGACCATGCAACAAGCCGATTCTCCGTTTTCATAAAATTCTATTCTCCTTCCTTTCAGTTTTGAACCCAGTCTAAACCGTGGACTATACTCCAATGTCAATAGGGTGTGATTCAAAAAAGGAGAAAAATGTTAATCGGAAAATTAACTGAGAGAACGGGGATTTCCAAAGACACGATTCGCTTTTACGAGAAGAAAGGTTTAATTGAGGGTAATATTGTGACCCGAAGAGAAAATCGTTATAAAGAGTATTCTGAAGACGTCCTTGATCAGCTAATCTTGATCAAACTCCTTCGCCGACTTTCCTTTACTTTAGAAGAAATCAAAACGATGACCGTCAATACTCCGAATTTTAAAATGAATTGCTTTTCCTTAGCGGATACGGTGAATAAAAAGTTAAATAGGATCGAAACGGAATTAAAGAATCTAAATATGATAAAGTCGAAACTTATTTCCGTAAAGAAAGAGTGTGACGGAGATTGTAGTTTCGAAAAAAAGATTCCGTCCTGTTTAAACTGTTAAGGAGAGTTCGATGATTTTAAAAACGGCGCTTATATTCGTCCTTGCCGGTCTATGCGAAATCGGTGGCGGTTATTTGGTCTGGCTTTGGTTGAAAGAAGGAAAATCGCTTTGGGTAGGAATCTTGGGATTTCTAATCTTAGGTCTTTATGGGATAGTAGCCACATTGCAACCCGCAAATTTTGCGAGAACCTACGCAACGTACGGAGGAGTTTTTATAGCCATGTCTCTTTTATGGGCTTGGAAGTTCGACGGTTATATCCCGGATAAAATAGATCTGATAGGTGCCGGGGTCGCGCTTCTGGGAGTAGCGATCATTTACTATACTCCACGTTAGGCGATCCGAAGGAAATTAGAAGTTGGTTTATTTGATTATAAAATATGGAATCACCGCAGCGTTGGTGGTATTGGTTTCCGAAATTGCAAAACGTTCGGATAAAATCGGAGCTCTCATCGCATCTCTTCCATTGGTAACGGTATTAACTTTAATCTGGTTATATTTCGAAAAACAATCTACGGAAAAAATCGGCAATCATGCCTACTATACGTTCTGGTATGTCATACCGACTTTGCCGATGTTTTTAATCTTTCCGTATCTCCTGAAAAGATTCGGATTCTGGCCTTCCATCTCCGTTTCGGTGGTGATCACGATCATCTCTTTCGGAATATTCGCTTTACTCCTGGAAAAGTTCGGAATCAATCTGTTCTAAACAATACTCGGCTCATCTTTCAACAGATGACAATCGAATCTTATGTTGCAAACTATGAATCTAAGTTATATTCTAAAAGCGATCACGATCGCACAGCTCTGTTTTTTGATTTTCAATTTTCTACTTCGAGTTCGATTCTCGGCGAGGAATCTTCTTGGAAGTCTATTCTGTGCGTCTCTAATCTTCTACTTTATCTGTCCGATGTTTGCCAGAAATCACGCCGATTTTCATCCATTGTTGATCATCGTCGTTCATATGGGTTGTTACTCGGTTTCGATTTTTTTCTATTTGTTCGTTCGGAGTTTATTCGAAGACGATTTTCATTTGAGAATTTGGCACGGCCTCTTATTCCTCTTTATCAACTGTTATAGTTTTTTCATCTTCTTTCTTTCGAGTCTACAGGATGAAACGGACGCATTCTCCAGGATTCTTTTCAGCACCCCACAACTTTTGTATTTAACTCTGATTCTTTTGACATTAGGTAAAATCTTAAAAGACAGAAGCATTGACCTTATGGAATCGAGGAGAGAATTCAGAACTCTGTTTACTTGGGTTACGGGATTATATGCGATCGGTGTGGTGTTGGTAGAAGTGATTATCAAAAATTCGGCTGCTTCGAGTCAGTTGGATCTTTTCAATTCCCTATCGATTCTGGTTCTCGTATATTTCTTCTCTTTCAAACTGTTCGAGTTCAAGGGTAATATTTTTCCCGATCCAGAGAAGAAGGTCGAAGAAGAACCGTTAGATGAAGAGCTTCTTAAAAAATTAAACCGACTTCTCGATTCAGAAAAAATCTTTTTAACCGAGAATCTTACGATTTTGATTCTTGCCCAAAAGCTGAACGTTCCCGAAAAGAAAATTCGAAAGCTCATCAATCAGGGACTCGGATACAGAAATTTTAACGAATTCCTAAATCATTTCAGAATTCAAGAAGCCCAAACAATCCTCGCCGATCCTACAAAGAACGAAATCCCCGTGTTGCGAATCGCAATGGACTTGGGCTATGGATCACTCGCACCGTTCAATCGGGCATTCAAAGAGATTGCGGGAAATACTCCCACCGAGTTTAGAAAGCAAAACATTCTCTAAAAACCTGATCGAATCCGGAATCGATTCGAATTTGGCCGGAATCGATCGGAATACAAAAGCGATTTGTGTTCTAATAGGCGCATCAACCCCGACTCGGGGAAAAAGGATCGAATATGTGCGCTCAACAACAACTCTTCCAATACATTTCGGATTTGGCTCCGATGACCCCGACCATTTTCCTAATCGATTTCCTGCGGTATCTTCTTTTCGCAAGCGTCGGATTTCTCATCTTCTACGTTTGGAAACATCCGTTCCAATCCAGAAAAATCCAAAAACGAACCGCCGACAAGTCTCAGTATAGAAGAGAATTTCTATACTCGGTTTCATCCGTTACGGTATATACGGGAGTCACCTTGATCGTGTTCTTATTGAGAAAATACGGTTACTTCCAATTTTACGATCGTATCGAAGAACACGGTTGGACGTATCTGATTTTAAGTGCGGTCGCAATCTTAGTGATCCAGGACTTTTACTTCTACTGGACTCACCGACTCATGCACACTCGTTTGTTTTACAAAACCGTTCACAAAGTTCATCACGAATCCGTTACCCCTACCCCTTGGGCCGCGTATTCTTTCAGTCCTTGGGAAGCGTTGGTTCACGCGATGATTATGCCGATCGTGGCGTTTTTGTTCCCGATCCATCCTTTGGCTCTGATGATCTTTATGACGTTTCAAATCGTAAGAAACGTATTGGGTCACAGCGGTTACGAAATTTTTCCAAGTTGGATGGGAACGAATCGGATTCTGAAATACGTGAATACGAACACCAACCACGATATGCATCACAGCACATTCCGTTACAACTTCGGACTCTATTCCACTGTATGGGATTATCTATTTGGAACGGTTCATCCAGAATACGAAAAGACGTTCCTTGAGTTAACGACCAAAAAGAACGAAGAAACAAATTTAATATCGAAGAAAGATCAAGCTGATTCCGCGACAAAAGAACCGGAGATCATCGCGAGCTAAGGTTGAACTTAACTTTTTGAATGAGACCGCATTCTATAGAATCTTCTTCTTAAGAATGCGGGTCACAAGGCTCTCATTTTTGAGCAAGAAACCCGTAGTGATACGGAGGCAAGTCGATCGGATTTGTCGATTCGATTTGAAACCCTGCTTCTTTCGCCCAAGTATAAATGCTTTCAGGCTTAGGTCGGATCTCCATTTTAGGCCCTCGGGGGGTAGAAGAATCGTAATTCCAATGTACAAGTCCCGCGTTTCCTCCGGGTTTTAAAATTCGATAAGCTTCTTTTAAAATCGAAACCGGATCATCATGGTGTAATAAATTGAAGATCATTACGTAACCTACCGAATTCTCCTCTAAACCCGTTCCCGATGCGATGATGTCTCGTTCAACGGGAAGGATATTTGCAAAATCAAATAAACTCGCCTTTTCGTGAAGATCCAACACCAATTCACCTTCGATCTCAAAAGCGAAGATTCGATTATGCGTTTTTCCGGCGAGAAAAAGCGTAAAGGTTCCATAACCGGAACCGAATTCTACGATTTCCCCTTCCGTTTCGACAACCTTCATCCGATCCAGGATCAAAGGAACGTTAAAAAGTGTATCCCAATAAGCCGCTTCTGGCATTCCGCTATCTCTGACTTTCATGCCCCCATTTTAATAAAAAGTGTTGACATTGTCAATCAAATATTCAAATATATATTTGAATATTTGAGGGAATATGAAACCAGAAAAAACCGGCCGTGAATTCAAGAACTTCATCTACTCCAATCTGGCAAAGTATGGAAAGGCGCTTTCCGATCCAAAACGGATCGAGCTACTGGATCTTTTGATCCAAGCGGAAAAAAACGTAGAACTTCTATCCAAAGAAATCGGCATGAGCGTGGCGGCAACCTCGCATCACCTTCAAATTTTAAAGGAAACCAGACTTGTGCGGGATCGAAAAGAAGGCAGGAATATCTATTACCGAATCGAACAAGCGGGGCTTGAAATCTTCAATACGATTTCATTGGCAGGAGCCGAATTCAACGCGGAAATCAAGATGGAAATGGATTCTTTCTTTGACGGAGAGAGAGAATTAAACGAACTCGATTATAAAGATTTTCTAAAACAAGTTCTCTCCAAAGACGTCATTCTCGTCGATGTGCGCCCAGAAAACGAATATAACGCAGGACATGTGCCCGGTTCGCTCTCCATTCCACTTGGCGATCTCAAATCCAAACTCGACCAACTTCCCAAACGCAAAAAGATCATTGCCTATTGCCGAGGAAAATACTGCGTTTTATCGAAAGAAGCCGTGGAAATCCTTCGAAAAAAAGGCTTGGATGCATATCGGATCGGAGACGGTCCTCTGGAATTTTTGAATCAAGGAATTCGTTTAACAAAACAAGGAGACAACTGATATGAAACGCATAGTAATTGTCGGCGCCGGAGTCGGAGGCATTGTAGTTGCAAGAGAGTTGCGAAAAAAGAACCGCAATGCAGAGATCGTAATGATCGATCGTTCCGACGTGCATACGTTCGCCCCGTCCCTAATTTGGGCCTTAGTGGGGAAACGATCCCCCGAGAACTTTCAAAAAAAGATCCGCCCTAAGGGAGTAAATCTCATTTCCGAATCGGTGCAATCTATCAACTGGGAACGAAAAATCGTAAAAACGGATTCGAAGGAAATTCATTATGATTTTCTGATACTATCACCGGGTTCTGAGTTAAATCCAGATAAAATTCCAGGCTTTCAGGAGAACGCTTTCAACCTTTATTCCTTGGAAGGTGTGATGAAGGCAAAAGAGCAACTGCTTTCTTCTCAATTCAATAAGGTAACGGTGATGATTTCCTCAACTCCGTTTAAATGTCCGGCGGCTCCTTATGAAATAGCCCTACTCGTTCGATCCATGTTCCTGAAACAAAAAAGAAAGATCACTGTGGAAATCGTAACGCCCGAAGAAATGCCGATGTCTGCAGGCGGACCGGAAGCAGGTATTCAACTGGTTGAAATGTTAAAACGAAATGGAATTGAATACCATAATCGTAAAACGGTAGGAAGGATAGATTCGCAAAGTAAAGAACTGATCTTTACCGATGGAGAATCCTTAAAGTTTGAGTTGCTTCTCGGAGTTCCTGCTCACACACCTCCTTCTTTCTTGAAGAACTCGCCGATTGTTTCCGAAATCGGTTGGGTAAAGGTAAATGCAAATACCTTACTAACGTCACTTCCGAACGTTTACGCAATTGGAGACGTTACGTCAATTCCTTTACCATCCGGGAAACCTCTCCCTAAGGCCGGAGTCTTCGCACATGCTCAAGCCGAAGTCGTTGCATCCAGAATTTCTGATGAACTGAATCATCGAACTCCGCAGAGCATTTTTCAAGGTGAAGGAAGTTGTTTTTTGGAAGTGGGAGACGGAAAAGCGGGTTTTGCTCAGGGAAAATTTTATTCCGAGACTGGGCCAGGCGTACAACTCCGCGCACCTTCTTTTCTCTGGCACTGGGGAAAGGTTCTCTTCGAGAAGTGGTGGTTGTGGCATTGGGTTTAAACAAAATATGAAGGAGAATCTTCTATGAAACTCGGCATCGTCATTTATTCCGTGGAACCGGAAACGGTATATAACGCATTTCGAATCGGCAATCACGCGTTGAAAAAGGGAGACTCCGTAAGAATCTTTCTTTTAGGCGCAGGAGTCGAAGTTGTTAAACTGAAGTCCGAAAAATTTAAAGTCGAAGAACAGATAGATTCCTTTCGAGTCGGAAACGGAGAAATTTTAGCATGCGGAACCTGTTTAGATCTCAGAGAAACAAACGGCGGAGAATCTTGTCGTTATTCCAACTTGGCGGATCTATACGAGATCATAGAATCCAGCGATAAGATACTCAGCTTTTAATACGAAGCAATTGGTTAAGCTAGGTATCCAATTCCATTCGGGTTTAAGAAAATTTTTTTCTTTGAATCCGAATGGAGTTTAAAATCGCCAAGAAAGAAACTCCTACGTCTGCAAAAACGGCCTCCCACATAGTGGCAATTCCTCCGGCTCCTAAAATCAGAACTAATAATTTTACTGAGAATGTAAGAGAAATGTTCTGCCAAACAATCTTTTGAGTCTCTTTCCCGATTTTTATAATCATCGGGATTTTGGTCGGCTTATCGTCTTGAATTACGATATCTGCAACTTCAATAGTGGCATCGCTTCCAAGACCGCCCATCGCAATTCCCGCGTCGCTCACGGCCGCAACCGGAGCATCGTTGACTCCGTCTCCGACAAAGGCCACCGATTCGTTTTTAGATTTAAACTCTTTCACCTTTTCAACCTTATCTTCGGGTAAAAGATCTCCGAAATATTCCCTTACTCCTATGGATTCGGCGACGGACCTCACTACTGAAAGTTTATCTCCGCTTAATATTATAGTTCGTATATTCAAAAAATTCAATTCTTCAATGGCTTTCCTGGAATCTTCCTTAATTTTATCGGAAATAACTACATAACCTGCAAACTTTCCATCAACGGATACGGCAATCGTGGTATTTACGAATTCCGCCGGATCGATATCATATTCGATTCCGTTTCGATTCAGAAATTTGAAATTTCCGATCAAAACTTCCTTTCCATCCACGCGCGCTTTCATTCCGAAACCGGGAACCTCCTCCACATTTTCCAGAATCAAATCCCGATCGATGTTTCCCGCGTAATTATGGATGGCGGTAGCTACTGGATGTGTGGACTTACTTTCGATTAGATTGAGATAATCCAGAATTTTCTTTCTTTCAAATTGAGGTTGAAAGCGCGCTTCCTGAACTTCGAAGATTCCTTCCGTTAAGGTTCCCGTTTTATCCATGACTACGTTCTGAACGGTCGCCATCACATCCAAGTAATTGGAACCCTTGACCAGAATCCCGTTTTTGGATGCGGCTCCGATTCCTCCGAAATATCCTAAGGGAATCGAAATTACGAGCGCGCACGGACAAGAAATCACCAAAAAAATCAAGGCTCTATAAAACCAAACATTGAACACATAATGATTCGTTACGAAATACGGAAGGATGCAGATCCCGATCGCAAGAAACACCACGATCGGAGTGTAAATTTTTGCAAACTTTCGAATGAACGTTTCGGTAGGCGCTTTCTGAGTCGTTGCCTCTTCCATAAGAGCTAAAATTTTTGAGAGCTTGCTGTTCTGATACGCGGTCGTTATCTTGACTTCGATAACTGAAGTAAGATTGATCATTCCCGCAAGTACGATCTGACCTTTACGTTTCATATCCGGTTTACTTTCACCAGTTAGAGCCGCTGTATTAAAGTTTGCGGAATCCGATAAAAGTTCTCCGTCCAAGGCCAATTTTTCACCTGGCTTCAGCTGAATGATTTCTCCGATCAAGGCGTCCGAGGCTTTTTTTTCAAAGGTTTCGTTTCGTTGTACGACGAATACCCGATCGGGCCTTTGATCCAATAAATTCTTAATATTCAATTTTGCTCTTTGAACGGATAGGTTCTGAAAAACCTCTCCGATCGAATAGAACAACATAACCGCGACACCTTCTGGATATTCCTCCAAATAGAACGCTCCAATCGTAGCGATGCTCATTAGAAAGAATTCCGTGAAAACTTCTCCTCGAATCAAATTTTCAAAAGCTTCTTTGATCACCGGAAATCCAACGGGCAAATACGCTAAAAAATAAAAACCGAGTCGAACCCATCCGCGAAAGAAGCTCTCAGAAAAATAAGCGTCAAATGTAATTCCGAGGATCAAAAGAACAAACGACACCGTTACAGGTAGAAACATCCGGAATGAACTTTCGGAGGACTTCTCCGATTCGGAAGGATTCCGGTCGTTTTTTATTTCCGATTGCAATCCCGGAGAACAACAGGAATCCGATCCACCACCACCTTGATTGTTTCTTTTATGATTCATTTTATGATCCTTACGTAGTTCTTTTTTTTGAGTGCAATACCGTTTATAACGTTCATCTTATTCTTTTTCCAACCAATAGTAAAAGACCGGCAATATCACCAATGTTAGAATCGTGGACGATATGATTCCTCCGATCACCACCGTCGCCAATGGTTTTTGAACTTCGGAACCTAGGCCTGAACCGAAGGCCATTGGCAAAAATCCGAACGATGCGACTAACGCAGTCATAATAACAGGCCGGATTCGACTCGTCGCTCCTTCCATGACCGCGTCGATCGGAACTTCCTTTAACGTAAAAAACGAATAGATAAAAAGAAATAATACGATTCCGATAGATAGAATCGAATTATTTAGAACCGTATTCAAAAGTCTGTTCAGCATTTTTTAATACTCCTATAATTTCTTTTTCGTTGGTCATGTAGAGAAGATTCAGAAAGGATTCCATGTGAGTCAGTTGCGCCTCCAAAATGGAGTGATACGTATCGTGGAGCTGATTTTCCAATTCTAAATAACTTAAAATCTGGATTTTCGATCTGGAGAATTCCGTATCCGCGAAGTTTAAATCTCTTTCGATCTCTTTTTAGTTTAGATAAGTCGAATAATCTAATATTCGTTACTGATTTTTCGTATTCCAAAACGGCCTGTTTAAGATTCATCCGTATGATGTTTTCCTGCTGAAGCAAAGCGCCGGACTTAGCGTTCAGATTTTTTTCGGCGGCCCCGACTTTATTTTGATACTGATCCCAAAGCGGAACGCGAAATTTTAAACCGACATCGAAATAGCGGTTGGCAACGCCCGATTTATCCTCTCCTACCTGACCGACGACGGAATAATCCGGATACTTTTCCAAATTTGCGATTCGTAACTCCGTCTTTGCTCTTTCCAATTCGCCGCGAGCGGCCAATATCATCGGATTTTGATCGATCGCTTTCTTTTCCAAAACGGCGGGATCGATCCGAATTCCCTCTTTGAAAAACTGTAGGGAAAGATCGGGCGGAGAATCCATTCTAAGAAAAAAATTCATGGACTCAAAATTTTTAGAAGCTCCCAACTCCAAATCGTTGAGATGTTTCTTTAATGCGAGAATCCTTCTTTCCAGAATAAAAACGTCCGCCTTGGATTGAGGCGTTATAAAGGGTCTGGATCGGATGTAGTTTTCGATCTTAGCAAGTCGGCGAAGTCTTTCTTTTACATGGCTTCTATTTATGTCGGAGACAAGATAACGATATGCGAACTTAACGGCGTTGAGGCGGACCGAATTTGTCGCTTCGGCAACCTGCACTTCCTTAATGCGCGAGTCGTTATCGACTAAAAGTCTTTTTAATTCCTTTCTTCCCGGATAATAAACGGGTTGTTCCATTTGAAGAGAATATTCGGAGCCCGATTCGTTTGCGGCCTTTCTCTGACCGTAATCGACGGTAACGAACGGATTCTGCGTCATCTCTTCCTGTTTTTTTCGGAAGTACAAAGATTCCAAATCGGAATTTAAGGAAAGAAGCATCGGAGAATTTTTCTCCGCAAGTTCGACAATACGATTGATCGTAATCTTAGAAGAATTCTCCTGTTCCGCTCCGAATGCTGGATAAGGAATCATCAAAGAAAAGCAAGTCGATATCGATAATAAATATTCGTTTAGAAAGACGATCTGGAAAGGATTAAAAAATCCTTCTTTTAAAAATGAGTACACGATAAACCTCCACGTTTTAAAGCAATGACGACTTTAAACGTGGACTAAATCAAAATACGGATTGTATTGATGATAAAAATTGAATCGGAATCAAAAGCGAACGCAAGTTGCCTTCTTCCTGTGAGGAAAGCAGTTCGAACGTTTGAATTTAATACGAAATCGATGAAGGATTGATAATAGCTTAGAATAAAAAGTGTCGCAAAGGAATGCGAAAACTTCTCTTTATAGGAAAGATTCAGACTGCCGGAATCCCACTCACAATCCGTTTCACTTTTAGGTGTGGATGTTTCGTGACATGGCGTTACGTCGAACCGATATGCAAAACCGGAAGAATCCGTTACGTCAAATTCGCAAATCGAGTTACAACTGATGGACAAAACAATGATCGAAACAAGCAAAAAGCTCATCGAAATTTTTTGTATGAATGCCATCATAAGTTAAAAGTTAGATTACCTTTTTGTTTGTAAAGATAAAAATTGTAAGTATGTTCATTCTGATTCTCGCATATTAATAGCGCTACTTTGCCGAGAAATAAAAGGATATTGATAATTCAAAATCATATTATGAAAGAATTACATATTCCTCTTCAAATCGTTTTAAAAAGAAAGATAAGCGCGATACTTACGGATATCATAAATCCCGAAATGAGAAGTCCCGCGTAAATCGGCTTAAACCCCAAACGAACAATTCGGATTAAATTGGAATTGAATCCGACTCCGATCATTCCACATAACAATAAAAATGTACCGAGTCCCGATAACTTAGTTCTCGCATCGTGAGATACGATTTCGGTCGCACTGGAAAGAACGACGAGCAAAAACAAAATCACGAATCCCGGTATTTTGATCGATTTGTAACCTTGATTCGTCGAATTTCCGTCCTTCAAAAAATAATAATTCAATAGAATCAGTACGGGAGCCAACAATAAGATTCTCGCTAATTTCGTAATCACCGCCTTATCACCTGCGTTTACGGATATCGAATATCCCGCCGTTACGACTTGACCCGTTTCTTGAATCGATGCACCGAGCAGAACGCCAATATCGTCATGATTCAACGCTCCGAATATATCGTAGTTCGCAAATACGAGCGTCAAAATCATACTGATCGTTCCGCAAACGGTAACGACACTGATCGCCGTCGAACTTTTAAAAGATTCGGTTTTTAATAGAGGTGAAGCCGCGACGATGGCCGACGCTCCGCAGATCGAAGAACCGATCGCAAGCAGACACGAAAAGTCCTTATCGAATTTAAAATATTTTATGGAAATCCAATATGAAAAACCCAACGAGAAAAAAACTACAAGAACATCCAGCAAAAAGGTAGCAAAGCCTAAGGAGATCAATTCCTCTATGCTAATGCGAAAGCCAATCAGAACTACGGACATTCGCATCAAAGAAGTCACCGAAAAGTCCACTCCTGCCTTAAACTTTTTTGAAATGCCGACGTAATTGCCAATCAATACACCGATCGACAATCCGATCAACATTGAAGAGAATCCCAAATTCAAGGTGGAGGTAATACTTTCCGAAATCAAACCGAGGAACGCGATCAAAGCGAGTCCCGGAAACGTGTCCCTTGCTTTCTTTAAATAGGAATCAATCACTTTAGTCCCGCTAAACCTCTGCTTTCCATATCCGCGTCTTTCAACAGCAAACGTAAATCCGCAGGAATCGGCATAGGCGAAAAGATCGGAACGGAAGAACTTCCGGTATTTCCGACCGGAATTCTATTTAAAAGACTTCCGATCCAACCCACACTCATTCGGATCGACTGACCTAAAATCTCTTTTGCGTTCCCCGTTTTGAAACCGAAGAGTAACATGCGAAAGTGAATCCCCGTGTGCGACACCGGGTGATACTGCCCGATGATATGCGCTCTCTCCAGATAATGCCAGGCTTGTTGAAAGTCATTCTCCAATAAAGACTCTTCGTATTTTTCAAGTTCTCGTTTATACGCCGTTTTGAATTCTTGAGGCATTTTGAAATTCATAGTTTATTCTTATCCCTTCGTTTATTTTGCGACTTCGATTATACTTCCGATCATAACTCGCTTATACTTTTCTCCGAATATTTTTTCCATCCTAGAAATCACCGCGTCACTTGAATCGTGACCGCCTAAAGCGAATAACTTTATGTTTTCTTTTTTCAAAAGTTCGATATCCGAGTTAAGATCCTCTTCCGTGATCTGATCCAGAGGACCGTTTCCGGAAGCGAATATACTCTGAAGATTCAATCCCATAAAAATCATCCGGCCGTCGGGAATAGGATAGTGTAAATCTCCGATGATCCCGTAGATGGGAGTATCAAACGACTCTTTCGTTCGTGAAATGATCTTAGACAATGTTTGATGTCCACATCCTGAAAAAATTACCAACCCCTTTCCTTTTACGTTCACGATCAACGCCTGTTCTTCTATATTGCCGATGAACAAGGCTCGCGAGATAGGTCCGAGACTTGCAATCCCCGTTCCGATTTCTTGCGGGCCATGGATTGTGGTAACGACTGCATCAGGATATTTCAAATCCACGGGAGAATAGATTTTTTTGTCCTTTAGCGAAACTTGCGTATTGCCTAAAGAAAAACTTCCTAAACGTTCGAAAGTTCTCCCTCCTACGTGATCGAAATGAGAATGCGAAAGAAAAATCGTATCGATTTTTTCAAGCGTAACCCGTAAAAGTTTCATATTCCATTCCAAAGGTGAAGGAGATTCCTGATCTTTGTTTTGTCCAAGATCGAAAAGAATCGTTTCTTGATCCGTTTGAATCAGATATGAAACACCCATTTCCGACTTGAGAGCCGAGTCGCTTTTATGCCAATTCACGAGCGGTAATACGGTTAACGTTTCCGTAAAACTGATCCGTTTCTGTTTAATGATTTCGCGTTTTTCCCATTTATTCTCGAACGCCAGAACCGATTGTTTGAGTTTATAAAGTTTGACAGCTAAAAAAGCGCCAAAAAGCAATACGGCAGATAACAAGCCGATGAATAAATATTTAATTTTCATTTAACGATTCCCAATCCCCTTCCAAAACTGAAAGAAATTTACCCGAAATCGTTAAAGAACTCTTGTATATAGGGGCTATTAGGAAAAAATTTTTAATTCGAAATGCGGATTTTTTTTCATTTCCAGAGGACTCAGTCCAAAGGACCTTTTTAAAATCCTGCTGAAATGCGGCTGATCGAAAAAACCTCCCGCATGTGCGGCATTTATGATATCTTTATTCGTAATCAGCAATCGAACCGCTTTTTGAGTTTTCAACCAGAGTTTATAACTCGAAAAGGAAATTCCCGTTTCTTCCTTGAAAAGATGTCGAAATCGGCTTGGAGATAACTGTGCGAAATTTGCCACTTCCGATAACGAAAGTTCGTCCATTTCTGTGCGCAAAGAAGGCAGGATTTTTTCGATTCTGGAATCGATCGTTTTCGCGTTATCGGTCCCTACTTTAGATCGCAATAGACCGATAATATTTTCCCTCGCATCGTTTTGCTGTGATTTCAAATTATTCTCAATCAACGTTATATCTTCCGAAGAAAATAATTCGCTTAAATCAATTGCGGGGAATCCGGAATTCAATGCATGGAGAATCGTATTAGAAATTTCGAAAACAAGCGGGTCCACTAACAATATCGTAAACTTTTTATTACCGAATGTCGTCTCGTGACTTATACCCGATGGGATAAGGGCCGCGTTTGATTCAAAATTTTCTCCGCTCTTTCCTTTTAGCAGAAAAGACTTCTCGGATGTAAAACAGAATTGATGATAAAAATGATTGTGCCTCTTGGTAGAAAAGGATATGCCGACATACGCGGCGAAATCGCTCCAAATAAAAAAACTGACTTTTTCTTCCATCGTATCCTTATCCGAATTCAAAAAATCGAATCGAACTATTGATGACTCGAAAACCCAAACTCCGTTTCTTTTGAGTCATATATCCGAATAGAATAAAAGTCTGATTCCTCTCTTCAACTCATTCTATTTGACTACGACCAAATTTTCTTTTTTTAGGAAATTCGAGATCTCCTAATATATCATACTTCTGCCCGGTTTCTCAAAAGAGGAGTGATCTGCTTGTCACAGAATTACGAATTTTGCTCGGACTTTCGTTTATTGAAACTTTCTAAACTAATCTGATTCGACCCAAGGATCAAGCTGGGAATGAATCAACTGCACCTTTCTGGTAATTTCGTGCAGTTGAAAATAACTTAGAATCCACGTCGACCGACTTCGGCATGAGCCACGCGCGGGTTTATTTCTAAAAAAGATTCAACAATAGATCCAATTTGAACAGAAACGTTTCGTGAATCTATTTCCTGTAAATTTACCGCTTTACCGTTCGCGTTAACTGAAAGATAAATTTCTTTTTTATTAGAATCAGAAAGATTAGCAAGATCCTTATAATAATTGCCAACCTTTCCTGATCTTTGAACCGCACCCAATCCATTCTCATACTTCTCAATAACTAAGCCGAAGATTTTACTCGGGAAATTGAAAGTCTCATAAGACTTTTCTTGAGATAAATCTGGAAAATTTGAAACAATAGCAATAGATGCAGAACCATTTACGTCGCCGATTATCCAATCTCCTACTCTTAAATCGACTCCGACTCTCATTATTTCAACGTCACCAGTTATTTTAAGCCTTTGTTTTAATCCAATTATTGTATCGTTATGAATCATATTATACTTTTCACTCAGAGTATGCATTTTTGATCTCCATTCATTTTCAATCTCTTCAAGTGTGAAAGAGCCATGTTTTATTTTCAGCTTAGCTCGATTAATTTTATTGATACCTTCAACTTTTAGCCATTCCAAATAATAATAGATCCAATTCTTTATATAAGGAAACGCAAAAAGCCAAGCTAAAGAAATGACAAGAGGTGGAACGTAATAACTGAAAAAACCCTTCCCCCAGCATGGAATATAGTTTAAATGATTTTTAAAGTATAGCAAATTTTCTACTGGTTCGTAATGGTTAGTTATTAAAAAGTAAAACGCTTCTTTATGAAAAAAGATGAATGAAATGATATACCGTATCGCGATTGGATCGAAGAATCGTTCTAAAAAATTCCCTAAAGAGTCAATAAGCTTATCCATATAAAGTCCCAATAATAATTTATTGAATATTCGTTTTATATTGTATTGTGTAAAGAATAAATATCCCAGGTAATCGCATTCTCACTTTTGCTTCTAAGAATACCACAATTGTAAAATCACTCTGAAAATTAGATCTGCATTTCATCCCGCTCGCTCGACTTTAATTCAGCAATTGAAAGGCATAAGAACTTAGCAAACTTACGATAAGGATTGAAAAAATAATGCTTTACGAACATTTTGAGTACTATACAAATGTATAGTACTCAAAATGAACTCAAATACAGCAAAAATCCTCAATTTCGAATCTTTAAAAAAGAAGGTTCGGAAAGATTCATCTGGATCGCCGCCATCTTCCTCTTCCGGATTCGCCAAAGGCTTATCCAATCAAACTATGAAAGCCCTACTTCAACGATTCGCAGATCCATCGAACGAAGAATCTTTCCGGAACCGCGCTATCTTCCACTTCATGTCGCAAACTGGCTTAAGAGCTAAAGAAGTGGTTAATAGTCGCTTTTCCAACCTCTTAGAAGGTCCGTCAGGCGAAATACTCCTCAAGTATATCAAGAAAGGCGGGAGCCTCGGTTACTCCGTTTTGTCGAGTGAACTCATTGCAGAAATTCGCGGCTATCACTCCCGATTCGAAATCAAATCTGATTTCTTCTTTCAATCCTTGCCTAAGAGACACCAAGTTCATCGATCTCCCCTCTCAAAGCGAGGACTCCAATACGTTGTTTCATCTTGGGGTGTTAAGACGTGTCAAGGAAGGAATATTCATTGTCATGCGCTAAGACACACAGTTGGAATTAAATTACTTGCTGAGGCTGGCTCGATCGCGGCTCAGAAGGTTCTCGGTCATTCTTCTCCAGTCACTACGAGTAAATTCTATACCCAACCCTTCTACGACGGCTCACGACACTTGAAATCTTGGGAGTAATTCTTTTTGAACTCACAAAATATATTTAAACAATGAACGAAAATGATAACATATCAAATACTGAATTCTACTCTCTTGATGAAGCCTTCGATGATGAGATCTTATACGACCTAAATGACTCTATCTATCATGAGATGTCAAAAATCATTTATAAATATCCAGTTATGATTACCGGAGAGGTTCTGGACTTCATCATTTCAATCAATCATACAAAAGATCCGAAGTTTAGTTACCACGAAATCGTCGGCGAGATTTTGACTAAGAGCTTATTCGGAAAATTAGAATTCATGGAGCCTGCAACGCAAACTTTCCTAATCCGATATGATTATAAGGGTGAGACGTTAACTAAGAAGTTAAAAATTAAGAGTCATTTTGGAACTTCAAGGGAGCCGATTATCATCATTTCACTTCCGAAGGAAGAGTTCGGGTATTAATTCAGCTCTCAAAGTATAATTCTTCTACCAAACTCTAAAAATAATTCTTTTTTGCAAAATGGTTGTCACAAGCTCTAACCTATAATGCGTAATGATTTTAAGCCTTTATAAAATCAAATTTAGACTTAAGTAACTACTGCGCGATCCTTTCCAAAACATTTAGTCTAAAAAATAAGCATCCATCGTAATAACATAATATACTGATGGATCCTTTTTTATTTTTTTACTTGACTGGTCAGGTCAATTTCCAACAATGGCAAACTCGAATATAGCACTTTAAACGCGAGAGTGCTAAATATAATTTTGGAGAGAAGCTAATGCAGACGTTCACAAGCACAAAAGACCTTGATGAGTATGTAGAAAAATTGGAAAAAGAAAATTATTCTTTAGATCAAATCAATTCAATGATTTTAGATATAGGATTTGATGATATAAAATTTACGTGGGCTGAAGCCCTTGAGGTAGAAGATGTCATTGAAATTTCAGATATCAATCCTGTGTATTCATACACTTTTATTTACTCATTTGATTTTCCGGTTTATATAACAAGCCACTTATATGAAGTCGTTAAAAATTTATCTTCTTCTAAATCAAGAGAAAATGAAATGAATAAAATATTTCATGAAATCCTTGAGAAAGGAATTAACGATAAAATTAAAGACTTGGACGGAACTCCGTATTTCTTTGAAATTAATTTTTTCAATGATGGAAACATTACTTCAAAGACTCTCAAAATAATTTCCAGATTGGATGAATCTAAGAATCCCTTTATTTTATTTTCAATCGATTTCGAAGAATACCTTTAATCTATCTCTGAAAGCCTATTTCCACTTTTCAAATGGAAGTAGGCCTTTTAAAAATTAAGCCGCTTTCTTCAGCTTAACCCCTTCCGGAAACTCATTATATTCAACTCCATTCAACAACCGTCCAGTCTCCCACTTATTCACCCCGCCCCATTGCTTAAAAAAGAAAGGTATCAACTTCTCTCGACACGCAGATAAAATTTCTTCCACCCATTCCTTCTTCATTGGTCTTGCCTTCCGTCCCGACTCACCACCGACTACAACCCAATCAATGTCTTCCAAATCGATATCTTTTACGCTTCCTAATAACGGCTCGATCGATAGCCATTTATTAAAAGAACTACATTGTCTCAATAAATCAATTCGGTCATAAACTTTATCATTCTCTACTGAAACACCCATCCAAATATTCGGTGCCCATATAAGCTCATTATCCAATTCAACGAGTCGCTCAGGCCTCTTCGTCAAAATCAAATAAGTATGCCAGGGAGTTTCCCGCATAACTCGAAAAACTTTTAGGATAAACTCCGTGGGAACGTCTTCATGGAATAAATCGCTCATAGAGTTCACAAAGTAAACCGTTGGCTCTTTTTCTTTATAAGGATAGTTTAAAGCAGAAGGTTTCGTTATAACATTCGAGAAATCTCCTAAACTCTTTTCCTTAGTCCAAGTCTCCGCGTAACAATGCGCGCATCCTGCACTCACCTTCGTGCATCCAAAAGTCGGATTCCAAGTTGCATCCGCCCATTCTATATTAGTCTTCTTATTCATTCAAGTCCTCCAATTAAGACTGAAGTTACTTTTTTATAGTATCCGTGCTAATTGGTGGATTGTGTGAATTTTTTTTGAGAGGAAGGAGAAAAAACCGGGCGAAGAATTCTACCCGGCTACGGAAAAGGAATCAGCAAGCTTCTTTAAGCGAATCGTCAGTGTTTCCCATTGACCTTATTTGATTTAGAATCAACTCAAAGTTCTTCTCAGGATTTTGCTCGAATTCGTAGAGTGGGAAATTCGAAAACAAAACTACGTTGCAATCATTCTCAAGATACCGTGCTCGTCCTACAACTTGCAATAAATGTTTCTGAGTGTGGTGGAGTTGAAGTTCCAGTATGTTTGGATCTTTCGAAAGAGGCTTTATTGGAAATTCAAAACCGTCGAATTCAATTTTTTCACTACCCACTTCGTGATAATCGGCGATGCTTTCATAATCATAACCAAGAGCGGCACTTTTCAACATTAAATGGATAACGTTCATATTCGGTGTTCCAACAACGAGTAGGTTTTGACCAGAGAGCGAGTTCTTACCCTCAGAAGAATAGAAATTACTATCTAATTTATATTCTTCTTCAAATTTCTTATATGAAATGACCTTCCAGCCTTTCTTTTTTAGAACCTCGACTATCGAATCCGCCTTCTTCTTACATTTCTCATCTGCCATCGCTGTTCTCGAAAAACTCCTACTATTAAATTGAGTTAATTTCGCTTTCGTCTTTATCTCACCAACGGAATGAAAATTAACGCGCTCCCCGAATTTCTTTTTATAAGAGTTTATCTCCGGAGTTGCCGATAAAATAATTATTTTCGCATTAGATGGAAGAGTTCTTTCTCTCACAAAATGAACTTTCTGCCGTTTATCACATACATAGAAATAATCCATGTTAAGAAAATTATAAATATTGAAATTAGGCAAATTTACCTGATTCCTTTTTCTAAATTGAATACTATTTAGAATTTTTCCGTTCAATGATCTAACTTCATCTTCTCCGAGAAAGAATCCTTCTGTCGGGATCACTTTTCCTCTTTCAGAAGAAATAATATTCATTAAATGATCCTTTAATTGAGAGAATCCGTTGCTTTTTTCGATTATACCAATAAATCGCAAAACAGAATCAATAGATACGCTCTCAATTTTATTCAGAGAATCCATAATGTCTTCATCTATGAAAATTACTGAATCATCCAACAACGCATGGATATTTGGGTCTATCAAAAGTCTTTCATGAGTTATTCGAAGAGGATTCGAATTCAAAGCCTCTTTCCTATCTTTAAAGAAATCTTTATACTTTTCCACTTCTGATTCCGTAAAAATCTCCTTCATTAATTCCGGCCGTGCTACTATCGAGGAATGGCTTATTCCGTGATCCGTATAAATTTTCACTTTCTTTTCAAGGATCGGATCAAGAACCGGATACTTAGTACCAGACTCGATTCCGTCTAAGAGTTCATTCCGAGGGCAAACAATGACTTGTCTTCGTCCAGTCTCTTGAATAGAATTAAGTAAGGTCGATTTTCCGGTCCCAGTCGGGGCTTTTATTATATGAATAGCATTAGAGAATCCAGACTGAACCGTCGTCTCGAATATTTCTTTGAGCTTCGTCCGGGCTTCTTCAAGCGTAATCAATTTTCTTTCTAATTTTAATTTCTTAATTTGAAGCCTTTCTTCATTCTCAAGAGTAATCAGATTTCCTTGATTGGTGCATTCGCCACTTTTATGAAATCTACAAAAAGAAGAACAGTTCGAGGGTTTATATTCTCTTTTTACTATATCTGAAAACATGTTCGAGCTTTTCGTAACATCTTTTTTCATAGATTCAGCTCTCTCTTTACTGATCATTGTAAATTCCGTCTTACCTCCTTCGACATGAGCTAAGTTCGTCGCAATATGAAATAATTCATCATGACTTGAATTATGAGCTATCGGTAGCAATCGACAGTTTTTATAAACAAATTCAAAGTTAAAGTTTCGAATTTTATGATACCTTTTCTTCGCCGCGTCAGAAGGTAATGGTGTTTCCTTTACTTCCTTAAGGAAATTAAGACCTTTTTTACCAACCTCTATATTAATACTATAGGAGTTGGTAGAAAGGACACTATTTCTTACGACGCCACTATAGAAGCGGTAATAAGACGGCCAGAACTTTGTTTGCTTATAAAGTTCTTTATAGAAATCAAGTTCACTCTTGAATTCTTTCCGGAGTTTAATTTCCTTTTTAATCGTTTCTCGAAAATTCCTTTGAATTTCTTTTGATTTTAGAAGTTGGCATACATCAAGCCTATTATTCGTATCGAACTTAATAATCTCCGAGTTCTCATACGTTAAATAGCCTCGCGCCAAGTCTTTACAGCTTTGGTCACACGGATATAATTCATGCAGAAGTTTTAGAATTAATCCATACACTGTTCTCGTTGCAATAAATGGTAAAACCAAAAGGACTCGATAGCGATCGCAAGCAGGAGAAATGCCTTTAGGTTTACGATGACTCTTGGTCGTATAGATCGCAATCGCATTGTTTTGGAAAGCACTGATTGCTCTTTCTAAACTCCAGCCATTATCGAAATCCAAACAGATTAAGTTTCCGCTTTCGAACGCTTCGCTTTTTTTTCGATCTTCTTTTAATTTTCCAGGAACAAAGGAATGACCTTCTTTTAAAAAGCTTAGGAAATCGCTAATGGATAATTCCTCGACGTAGGTAAGGTTTTCGGTAAAATACTTTTCCTTTGGTTCAGAAACCGGTTTGGAGGAAAAAGTTGCTTGGAGGTAGGGGGTAAATGCTTGCTCAGAAGAGCTTTCGTTATACGGCATTTTCTATTGTATCCTCGGGTTTTGCCCGGCTGTGGGAAAAAAACTTGAGGAGGGGGATTTTTTTTAATTTTTAGAAAGAATAGAAAATCCTTTCTTTGAGCGAATAATTTTCAGTAGGAATACCTGTTCCGAACCGGAATTCAGTATAGGAACAAATTTGGGAGCGCGAATCGGTAGGACAAGATCCGGACTTATTAGAATAGCGTATTAAAAACTAATCCAATGAGTCCGGATCTTAAAAAGAATAGTTTAGCGAAGAAAATTAATCACATCTTATTTGCGATCTGGATAGAAAGCTGAACCGACGTTGCCTGTTCATTCCAAACAGAATTCGCAAACTTCATCCACTTTCTTTTTCCAGGCTCCAACTTGTCGTAAACAACTTCAGAGCCAAAATCGACTTTTGTTCCACTCGGAGCAAAATACTCGATGTGGAACCGAAAATCTTTTAGAGGGATCGGACAAGGATTATAGACCAATGCTTTGAAGTAGGTTTGATTGATTTCATCCTTAATCCAGTTGAAGTTTTCAATCTTAACCATTTTCTCGGGATTCTTTTCACAACCCTCTGCAAGTTCCGCCGCATTAGCTTCTTTCAGTCCTTCTTTCGCATCCTCTTCAGCTTTCTTCTTTGAAGCCAACTGATTTGCTTTTTCTTCTGCCTTACGTCGTGCTAATTCCTCCTTAGTCACTCGTTCAACTTTAAACTCTTCCGAGAACCTGTCGAATCCACTTGGACGTTTCAGGACGACCTTGATTGCATTCTCCCCGAGGTTAAGAGGATAATTGATACTCCACTTCTTGTCCAAGCGTTCAACAGACTTTCCATTGACCAAGACCTCTCCTTCAGTATATATCTCTCCGGAAATCTTTAAAGAATCTTCAGTCGTTACAGGTGATTCATCATACCAAATGCTGTAAAAGTTTGAGTCGTTCATCTGTGGAAACATACTGAAAAGAAGAATGAAAATAAGAACTAAGTAAATTGAAATCGGACCTCTCTTCAAGGCGGCTGAAACAATCAGGAGAACTATAGCCACCGTTGAAATCAGGAATCCAAAAGCGAATGTGAACGAAGAACTACTCTCTGCAAAGGAGGTTCTGGAAGTGATATTTGCGATCAATAGGAGTAAGATTCCAATGAAAGCTGTAAAGACAGTGTTTCTGTAAAGCTTAGTTCCTGTATTAAATTGAGTGATGTATTTAATGAGCATAGATGATTCCTTTGATTGAACTAATTAAGAGAACTCAGTAAGACCTTACTTCACTTGGATCGAATTTGGAATAATCCACTTGTTGACCGGAGCCGTTAGACTTACCAGAAAAAACATCCCAGCATTCTCGACACTGACGATTGCATTCCGGAAGGATTCGGTATGTTTCGCGAGGAAATTGAATACGTGCGTATTTATTACAGGTTAAAGAACACGTTGCATCTCTGTTCAGGTCCAAGTCTGGTGAATAAGGATTGAGAGCCGCTACAATTGCCGAACACTGAGTGACTTTTCGTTCTCTTTCAGCTTTGTTCGCAATCTGAGCTTTTCGATTCTCTTCAGCGGATATTTTAGCAAGAAGTCTATCAGCATTCTTTCTTATTGCTAAAAATCGAGGACTTTCTATGACTCCGAACGGGCCGCCATCGGAAGAGTATCTTATAGAGCCTTTATCACGAAGATCATCATTTACCGATAAGCTATAAGAAATATCATAAGCCGAATTGAATTCATTACTGAGTGGAATTGATGCAACACAATTTGCAACTGAAGCCTTGTGCGTTTTACCTTCACCAATTTGATATTCGAACACTGCTTCACCACTCTTAAGCTTACATTGGTTGATCGATTTTAACTCACTAATTTCTTCTTCGGTAACGGATTCGCCGGTTTTAAATATTGCTGGAATCCATTCAAATACTAAAGCAAAGGGAATCCATATCCCAACCGTTGCAATCGTACCCATTGCTAAAGATTCATAATAGCTCCCGCATTTACCCTGAGAATCTACTGCGCAAAGTCTTCCGTCCTTGTCGCGTTTTAGTGAAACTGTTTTCTTTACTTTTGCCTTATACTTGACTTCACCCTTCTGATAAATCGTGAATTCCAATGCATTTGCACTGACATCAGGAGCCGATACTTCGAAATCCTGAATCTCTTTGATTTCACCGATTTGATTCTTTTCAATGACCTCTCTCTTCTCTTGATAAGCAAGGCAGCTCATTAAAGCGGATACCAGAGTGAGAAAAATAATTCTTCCGCCGATCCTTAGAAAATTTAAGTTAATTGTTTTCATTTTTGTTTCCTCGTAATGATGCCAGGGCATTGAATAAAGTTGCGGTTCGGATCTGATTTAGTGCGTTATTTGCATTCACGGCATCGACTTGGTCAGCAAGGGTGAAAAAGTCCAGGAAGGCTCCTACGAAGAAGAACCCTCCTGTAAAGAGCCAGAGAAGTCCAGTAATGAATTTTCCGAGATAAAAGCGGTGTAAGCCGAACATCCCGAAGCCTAAAAACCAGAAAAAGTAAGCTATTAGTTTTGATTTCATAGAAGCGCAGAAAATAAGGGTTAATTTCTCACAGCCTTGCTCTAATTAGAGTTAGTCGACCCTCTGTCCTTTTAAATCGGGATTGATGACAATCTCACGATCACATGCGGAGAATTTAGCTAAATTGGTTGGTGGGTTCGTATCACCGAATACGATAAACTGATCGCAAGCACTCAAGGTTACGCGTTCGCCTGGATTCAATTGAGTTCGAGTGACCAATTGCTCGCGACCGTTGTAAATAGAGATGTAAATGATTCGACCTGATAAATTTCCGATTTTGGGGTAAGAAAAGGTGGGCGAATTAAAGACCAAAAAGCCAATAAATATAAAAAAGCTTAAAGATTTACCAATCAATTTCATTATTTTTCTCCAAAGGCAAAATAGATTATACACATTACAATGTGCCTTTTCTTTGTCAAACAATTCCCACATCATAATGTGGGCATAAATTAACTCAAATTGAACAGGTTAGAAATGAATTATATTTTTAACTGGAAATATCTCTGTTTTTATGAATTCTCCGTATCCACATTTTAGACTGTAGGTGTAAAATCTCGAAGCCCACATAATAATGTGGGTGAACAAAAAAGACTTTTTAAATGAAGCCCAAGAGTTTAGGAAAAAGTTAGGAAATAAAATTCAACATTTTCGTAAAGAAAGAGAAATTACCCAGGAAGACATGGATGATGGAAGCGATGTTTCTATCCATTTTCGGACAATTCAGGAAATCGAATCCGGTAGAGCAAACACGACAATTAATACAATCTTGAAAATTTGCAAAAGACTAAAAATCAAACCTACAGATCTCCTTGATCTTTAAATTGGCATCAAAGATACTAAGAACAACCTCTACTTAGTTATTCTTATTTTTCATAATTAATCTCAATTTTTTGGTTTGAATATTTATTACTTCGAATATACGAAATCCGTAGATCGTAGTTTGACGAAATGCACGCTCTAAGTGAGCGAAGGAAAAACAATTGAGTCATCCATTTTATTCTGAATTATTTGAGGAGGATATGCGCCGTCTTATCGCTGATGCGCAAATCGCAAGTAACATCCCCCATCAAGGTGAAAAAGGTAGTGCACGCGAATCGGGTATCGGTCGGTTTCTCTCATTATATTTGCCCGACGGCTGGGATATTTGCTCCGGATTCATAGCTGATTCTTTCGGGAATACTTCTCAACAGACGGATTTGATTATTTATAATAAACGGATCTTACCTGCTCGTTTTTACGATGGCGCTAAGGCATACGTTCCTATTGAAGCAGTTCTTTATGCTGGGGAAGTAAAATCTGTTTCCTCGCGTACTGAACTTAACAATGCCGTTCAGAAGATGCGTCGTGTGCGCGGCCTGAAAGATCGTCAACATATTTCCAGAGTTATTCCATTCTATTTTGCTTATTCAACGGACCTTAAAGGAAAATCCGAATTAGATCGGTTGTATGAGCTGGCTCCTCAATCTGATCGTGATCCGCCAATTTACACCATGTGTATCATCAATCATGGGTATTGGGCATATCATTGGGAGAAATTACCTGGAGGAGAGAAAATAAAGACAGGTTGGATTCACTTTCCAAGTTTTTCAGGTAATGATTATCTTGCAGGTTTTGTACTGGGTTTGTTGAATACAATTGCAAGAGAAAATAGTACGTTTCGTTCTGCTCCATCTTTGGGAAACTATGTGATTGCAAAAGAAAATCCTGGCTCTCTTGAGCGTGAGATAACGCACGAAAAATAGCAAATGCGGAGTACCCAACACATAAATTCGTATTGCTACTATGCACTTTATTTAGATCTGTCTGTTCGCGAGGCAAATGTAAGCCTAAGTCATTTTGCAAAATATCTGAGGTAAATTATGAAATACGTTGGTTTTGAAATAAAGAACTTTAAGGGAATTAAATCAGTGAAAATTGATTTAACAAGACATCCACAGATAAATATTTTTACTTTAGTTGGATTAAACGAAAGTGGTAAAACGACCATACTTGAAGCAATACATTTCTTTTCTCGAACTGAACAAGATAACACTCACGAATTTATACCTAAATCGAAAAAGCATAATTTTAATGAATCGATAGAAATTACCGCTTCTTTAGTTTTTTCAGAAGAAGACAAAGTCGCATTTTCAGATTATATAGAAAAACAATATAAGTGCACTCTTAATGAAGAAGTAAAACAGTTTAGTGCGACTAAAAAACATAAATTTATAAATTCTATTCCAAGTAGTAGTACTGTTGATTGGAATTTGAAATTTGATGTTACAACGAAAACAGGGAAAATTAAAACAATCGACTTATCGAATGTTGAAGAAGAAGGTATAAAAAATTATCTTACTTCGCAAATGCCAGTTATAATATATTATCCGAACTTTCTTTTCGATATTCCGCAAAAAATATACTTGGATGATGCCCTCGACATAGGAAAAGAAAATTTACAGCAAGTTAATAAACCGCAAACAAAGGAAGAGAAGAGTCAGCCATTTTATCTTCAGGTTATACAAGACGTTTTAGATTATATGGGTGGCGATCTTCATATTGGTACGCACATAGTTGAACGGTTCAAAAAAAGAGAAACATCAATAGAAGCAAAAGAAGCCTTAGAGTCACAGATTTTAAAAATGTCTTCAAAAATGAATCAGGTAATTTTTTCGGCCTGGAAGCAAATTTTTCCTAATTCTAAATCAAAAGACATTGAACTACAAATTGGTGAGGATGCCGGGCGTAGCTACTTTGAAATAAAAATCAGAGAAGGTTCAAATAAATTTCAGATAAGAGAACGAAGTTTAGGCTTTCGATGGTTTTTTACATTCCTTTTATTTACTGAATTCAGAAAGGTCCGTAACGAAGACCCAGGTGAAACTATTTTCTTATTAGATGAACCCGCTTATAATCTTCATTCGACTGCCCAAAAAATACTTCTGAAGGTATTTGGAGATTTGGCAAATAATTGCAAATTGATTTATACTACTCATAGTCATTATCTAATTGATCCTACTTGGCTATCCGGAGCTTATATAATTAAAAACGAAGCTTTAGATTATGAAAATGAAATAGATTTTGACGAAAGTAGCACCGACGTAGCGGTTATTTCGTATAGGCAATTTGTTGCAAACAATCCGAATCAATCTACATATTTTCAACCTATTCTTGATGCATTAGATTATCAGCCAAGTAAATTGGATATCGTGCCCAGTTTAACTGTATTCGAAGGGAAATATGATTATTATTGCATGCGATATATTAATGAGATAATTTTCAATAAAAAATATTCTCTAAATCCTTATCCCGGAAATGGAGATGATATTCTCAAGATAATAAAATTATATTTGGCTTGGGGAACGAAATTTATAGTTATTCTCGATGGAGATCGAGCTGGTGGAAAAGCTAAGAAAAGATATGAATCTGAGATCGGATTACTCAGTTCGGAAGTAGTTTTCAATCTAATAGATATCAATAGCAAATGGGATGGATTTGCGACTGAAAATTTATTCACAGACGCGGAAAAGCTTAAAATAATTAATCATCTTTATCCTGAAGAAAAGGAATATTCCAAAAGGAATTTCTTCACTTCGATAGAGGATCTACTAATTTCAAAAAAAGAAATTAAATTGTCCAAAACCACAATTACTAATTTCGAAAAGATATTCTCTTTTGTAGAAAAGAAATTGAATTAGAACAATGTAATGAGGTTACAAATTTCGCTCAATTGCCGTTCAATTTCACAGCTTGAACTACCTAAGACCTCTTTTGAAATTTAATTTTGCGAAATTTTATGGAAGCAATCAAATTCTATGAAAAAGAATATCAGTACGGCTTTGATTTACACAATTAATCATTTTTCACCTTTCGTACAACAATCCAAATATTTTAAGAGTCGCGTCAAGTAAAGAAACACGCGTCGTAAAGTCTTGGTGTCCCTTCTACACCCTTAAAGCAATTAAGGCCTTTTTTTACCAAGTCCTATAATATACTTATAGGTGTTGGTAGAAAACACTGGATTTTATGACGCCAAATCTGTTCTCAGGTGATCCTTTTAAAGAATCCTTTCTATCCTCCTATTCAACTTCCTTACCAAAACATCGCAAGCCTCATCCAAGGATTTCTGATATCGTTCCGGAAATTTAAGTCTGGCTATTATCATTACTTTGTTCCAATCCAACTCACTTTGGTTCCTTGGCTTCCTTCGATAACGTTTTCTAAGTCTGTCTATTTGCTTCGTAATTTTATACTTTTCAATTTTAAGTTTCGTCCTTTGAATTTGCCTTCCATTCAACCTCTGCGCTTGCATCTGAGCCGCGTGAAGCCATAATCCATCTTTGATCTTAACAAAAATACCTTGATTCATCTTTTTCAAAATACGAGATTCAGCTTCTTGCCAAGCCGTATATAAATCGTAGCTGAATTTAAGTTTTATTTTCTGTAATCGAAGGTATCCCTTCCAAGGATCAACAGCTCGCGGACTTTTCTCTTTTAAGGATAATTGGAACAATTTGATTTTGTTACGACAATGACATTGATACCAAGTTCGCTCTTTCTCATTTTTTCGATTTCTATACCAAGACCACTTGATCCTCTGATAATGTCTGATTCGAAGACCATCGACAATATTCCGAATCCAATGCTTAGGAAATTGAATTTCAATATCCGGATGTTTCAATTCTTTACCTTCTTCGTTTTATTTTCAGAGATAGAATATCCTTTTTCAGAACCCCTAAAACGAATGATTTCCGCCGCTACTTCAATGATTTCTTCCTCGGAAATGTGTCGTGCAAGATAAGAAACAGTTTTATCTACGAGGTAGTGGTTTTCCTTTTCTGCAATTCCAACTTTCTTATAGGGTTCTCTAAGTTCGATTTCAGCAGTCAGTGGTGTTAGAATTCGACCGGTCAATGCACATTTACGATCGTATTTATCGAGAAGTTCATAAAAATCATTCGTTGTAAATTTAAACATAGCTTTTGGCTTCTTACTTTTTTCTGTCTTTGCCATTCAAATCTCCTAATAGTTCCATTCTTCTTTTCTTATTGATTCCGTATTTATTCCTTCCACCGAAGATAGGATTCTCAAAAACAATCTCCATGTTTTCTTCGACATTCTCGTTATTCTCATATTGGTTTCGATCGAACGTATACAGAACATCCGGCAGTTCCGGTATGAGTTTCTTAAGTATGAACTGTTTTCTTTCGTATTTGTTTTTTCCAACGAGTTTGATATCGGCGATTCCAAGTTTAGCCCACCTTTGAATAATTCGAAACACTGGCATGTGCGTTGTTAATTCTTTAAAGTCGTGTTGCAATAGATTATAGTCGGTTTCAAAACTCAGCTGATTCCAAATCGAATAAGCGATTGAGTTGTAGAACTTTTCTTTTTGTTTTCGAAGAATTGGACCCGATTCCATGAAATCTAAATAGTCAATATGAGCCTGTTTGAGCGAGAAGAGATGATTTTCATCGAACAAGAATCGGTATTTCTTATTGATACTCTTACGACTTCTACTGTGATCCGAATGAATTCTTGTGAATGTTGTAGGTGAGGAATAAAGAAGACTTTGACGGTTTTTAAGTAGATTTATCGGTTCCTTGGCAGTTTTACGGGTCTTGTTAGAAATCCTATATCCCTTCCCTACATTCCGCAATAAACCTAACTTCTTCTTTCCAACGAGTCTTTCTAAACCATAGACTCGAATTCCTTTCAATGCGGAATATTCATTCAAATAAAGAATACTATTCTCTGGTCGGATGTAACTGTAAGAAGCGAGGAAAGAATACTTAATACTTCTTTGAGTTCCTTCAGCTACTTGAGTATGAATTCCATTCTCTGACCAACGATTCCGCGCCCAGACATTCCTCTTTGTATCCTTAGCTCTCTTAGAATGATTGATACTTCGAAAGTTCTTGTTGTATCTTTCCATCCAAGGAATTCCCTCATCAGCAAATAAAGGAACATCTTCCGGTAAGAAATCAAAGAGAGGTTGAAGTGTTTTTTGTTTTTGATCAGGAACAGAGGAAAGAATTACCGGACCGCCCTTAATCGCAAGAGTATGAACTAAAGTTCCGATCTGATACTTACCCTTCTCTTCAGCAACGGAATCAGTTAAATAGATACTCGCTGTTTGACCTTTGTGCTTAAACCTTTTTCGATATCCATTTGCTCTCTGAGAAGCTGAGAATAGAGCTAAAGTATCGGTATGAACAACAGGCTTACCTGCAACAGAATCCTTCAAATCGCCTGATTCAGCGAGTTTCTTACCCTTCCAAGCCTTCTTCAGATCCTTAACCATCTCATCTTTAATCAATGGAATCAAATCACTACAGAAGATCTGAAGTCTTCTTTTTAACAATGTTCCGGTGTTCTTAGAGACGGATAACTTTCTACAGATCGCTGAAGCTGAAAGACCTAATGGAAAGAGTTCAATCGATTCAATGAGTAAATAGGAGAACACCCACAGCGGTAGTTTCAAATGCTCTAATGGAGTTCCAGAAGTTCGTGAATCCAAGTGATTGCATTGAGGACAACGGATTACATTCTCTCGCGTGGAAACTTCTTTGCTAAGTGGAATCTTACAGTCAGGACATTTCTTCGGATAGAGAGTAGAAAGAAGATTCTTAGTAATCTGAGTATAATAGTCAGTGTTTAAGTGAGGAAACTTTTGGTTAAAACGATCTTTGGCTGAAAGTGATTTAGATGATTTGAGTGCTGAAGCTGAAGGACTGTGGATATATTTTAGTTTTCCGCTTCTTACATGAGCTGTGGAAATCTCGGCTCCGAGGACGTTTCGCAGAAACGGGTTGGAGCTGGGATTTGGCTTTGTGCGAAATGTAAGAAAGGAATAACTACAAACTTACTCCCTACATTCCGCAATATTCCTAACTTCTTCTTACCAACGAGCCTTTCTAAACCATAGACTCGAATCCCTTTCAAAGCCGAATATTCATTCAGATAAAGAATACTATTCTCTGGTCGTATATAACTGTAAGACGCTAAAAAAGAATACTTAATCGATCGCTGAGTTCCTTCAGCCACTTGAGTATGAATTCCATTCTCAGACCAGCGATTCTTTCCCCAGACATTTCTCTTTGTATCCTTAGCTCTTTTAGAATGATTGATACTTCTAAAGTTCTTGTTGTATCGTTCCATCCAAGGAATACCTTCATCCGCGAACAAAGGAACATCTTCAGGTAAGAAATCAAACAAAGGTTGAAGTGTTTTCTGCTTTTGATCAGGGACAGAGGATAGTATTACTGGACCACCTTTAATCGCAATCGTATGACAAAGAGTTCCGATCTGATATTTACCTCTCTCTTCAGCTACTGAATCTGTTAAATAGATAGAAGCTGTCTGACCTTTATGCTTAAATCTCTTCCGATATCCATTGGCTCTTTGAGAAGCTGAGAATAAGGCAAGCGTATCTGTATGAACAACTGGCTTGCCTTCAATAAAAGGCTTTAAATCCCCTGTTTCTGGCAGTTTTTTACCCTTCCAAGCTTTCTTTAGATCCTTGACCATTTCTTCCTTAATCAAAGGAATCAAATCGCTACAGAAGATCTGAAGCCTTCTTTTCAACAACGTTCCGGTATTCTTTGAAACTGATAACCTTCTACAGATTGCTGAAGCTGATAGACCTAATGGAAAGAGTTCAATTGACTCAATCAGTAAATAGCTAAATACCCATAATGGAAGTTTCAAATGTTCTAAAGGAGTTCCAGAAGTCCTTGATTCTAAATAATTACACTTAGGACAACGAATCACATTCTCTCTGGTAGAAACTTCTTTGCTAAGTGGAATTTTACACTGTGGGCAACTTTTAGGATAGAGAGTGGATAATAGATTCTTAGTGATTTGAGTATAATAGTCAGTATTTAAGTGAGGGAACTTTTGAGAAAAGCGATCTTTGGCCGACAGTGATTTAGATGGTTTAAAAGCGGAATGCGAAGGAGACTGGATATATTGTAGTGATTCTTTTCTTACAAAAGCTGTGGAAATCTCGGCTCCGAGGACGTTTCGCAGAAACGGGTTGGAGGTGGGATTTGGTGTTGTGCGAAATGTAAGAAAAGAATATGCACCTGACATAGCCAAAATACTATACATATGTAGGATAAAACGTCAATCAGAATATTCGAAGGTAATTTCTATTTTGTAAGATCGAAATGAATTCTTTGGATTGGAGTTATTTTTGATTTCTTGATCTGTTCACGTCGCGTCGTAAGGTCTTGGTGTCCTCTTCTATCCCCTTAAAACAATTAAGACCTTTTTTACCAAGTCCTATAATATACTTATAGACAGATTTTTCATTTTGCTCATCAATTCAATGCCTGACGATTTCACTTTTACATTATTCAAACCCCAGGTCATCCCATATGAACTCATCTTCCTCCGTTCTTTCAAGAATATACATCAAAGATTGTTCAACAGAATCACAAACAAGATCATTTAATCTCTTTTGGAATTCCCTTTCTTCTAATTCCACAGGTCTATACTGAAATTCTTCCATATCTTGCTTCATTCAATCTTTTCCCTTTTTAGAAGATCCTTATAGTTGTTCGTCAATAATTTATCAATTTCATTACTCATAAAGACTCAGATCTTTAGTTATTAAATCTACCAGTCTCATTGGAAGAAAGTAATGATAACCCTGAACAAAATCCCCCCCAACTTCAATAGCAATCTTTTCGTAATCTTCATTTTCGATTCCTTCTAAGATTACCTTTTTATTCAAAGTATGCATAATTTCTATTAGTGAAGAAAGTACTTTCCGTTTCGATTTAGCATTCACGGCTCCCTCTAACATGCTCTTATCGATCTTCACGAAATCCGAATACATTTGTTCCAATCGAGAAAAATTGGAATGCCCTTTTCCGAAATCGTCAATGGCGACCCTAAATCCGTTTCGTTGGATCGCTTGAACTTGCTCAATCAACTTAATTGTATCGTAATGACACACCGATGTTTCGGTAACTTCGATCAATACTTGGTCCGGCTTAATAAAGTATTCGGACGTAATTTCCGAGATCTTTTTTGCTACATCCTGTTGACCCAACTGTATTGGCGAAATGTTGATCGACAAAATACAGTTTTTAAATGCCGCAACATTTCTTTTTAGAATTGAAAATTCCTTAACGGCTTGGCGAATAACCCAATCTCCAATGAACAAAATGCGACCTGAAACTTCCGCCATGGGTATAAAAACATCAGGACCAATCGTACCCATTTGTGGATGCGTCCATCGGACTAAGGTTTCAATAAATTCTATTTTCTTAGTGGACGTATTTAAGATCGGCTGAAATCGAAGATGAAGTTCTTCGTTGGCGATTGCATCTTTTAAGGCTTTATTGATTTGATCCTTCTTAGTGGCGACCATATTACCCGATTCACATAAAACATAATTACTAAATGGATATTGAGAGGCAATCTCCAATGAATCTGAAAGACGTGATTTCAGGTTTTCGAAGGATTCGTCGCGTCCTTCTACCCAAAGAGCGGCGATTGAAATTTTAAAATAGACTTCTTTACCGAGATAACTTATCGGATAATTCATAATTGCGATGATTTGATTCGCAAAAGTGCCGAGATCAAACTCCTTTTTATCATTGGGTACGATTACCAGAATAGAATCGATTGATTGTCGGATTATTTCCGCTCTCCCATGCGTCAACAAAAACATTTCTGAAGAAACATTGTTGAAAAGGTATCCGAAACAATGATAACCGAGTTCACGGGACAAATTTTCTGATGAGATATGAGCTCGAATTAGGAAAAGCGCTGATTTTTCGAGAAGAATATTCGGATTTATTTCCAAATCCAAAGACATTGATAGAAAATTACTAAGTTCGAATTCTGTTTGGTTCATCGATGCAGGAATATCCTTCTCAAATTCGATCGATATAATATTTCTATTTTGCAACGTATTCGTCAGAAAATGATATCGTTGTCCCTTATCTCGTAAAAAACCCGTTAGGTGGATATTCGCATCAGTCGATCGTGAGATTATATTATTATTTATTAAACTAAGCACTTCTTCCAATTCACTTCTCAAATCAGCACAGCAAGGAAATCCTTTCTGAATGAAATCGTCAGAGTTGGTATCATCTTCATTTAAACGTGACTTAATTACTTGAGGATAATCCGTATTATGTTTACTGTTCCCATTTGTTTTAATATTCATCTTTATAATCTTTGCATTCCTTGTAAATATGTTGTATCTTGCTTAAATTCCTTACGACGAGGATCTTATGAGTTATTTAGGATTTCTAAATACATGAAGACCTTTTCAATTTACAATTTCCATATAAGAGCTACTCCAAAAAAAGAGAGCGTACGGCGAGAGGGATTTACTTGCCGCACGCTCAAAATGGAAGTTCTGAATAGGAATGTTATGGCCCGGTCACACAGCGAACATAGGCTTTCGTTGTATTGTTTTTTGGAAACTCGATGACACCACCCATTCTAAAATCGACTATATAAGCCATTGATCGGTATGGTGTATTGATAGGAATTCGATATGGATTATCATTACTAGCCGTCTCATTGTATCCTTTGGGATCGGCAGTACCTACGCTTGGACTTGTTCCAGTTGACATGGCTGTAGTTGACGTCCAATAATAAGCTCCCACCGTATCCGGAAATGCAATAACATCGATGATGGGAAATGAAGTTCGACCGTAATTTACGAGACTTTGTAGCTCTTTGACATTGGGTAATCTCCAGGTTTCGCCATCTAAGTTTAACGAATTGCAATAAGCAAGCGCTCCGGCCCAATCGGTAGTTATAGCCGCAGATGAATTACAGGTTGTTATACCCTGTCCCATCGAACATTTTTGCCACCTTCGTAAGCTTCCAGTCCGAATCTTTCCGTTGCCAAGATCCGTAAAAGGACCATCTAAAGAAAAGATCGGATTGGCAAAAATAGCGATGAATACAATCAACATCGAAAGAGACCCTATTTTTTTTAAAGAAAGTGATTTCATAAAAACTCCTTATTTAATCCGAAATACATAAAGTTGTAAAATAGTAAGCAGGAGAATCCCAAGCGCTTGATTTCTGCTTGTTGTTCGGTAAGGCAACACCTCCAAAAACCGATACAGTCCATGCTGCCCAGGTTTGTAAGGAAGAAGGAGCAGCGTAATTGACGGGACCATTGGATAATGGATCGATAGCTGGCGTTAATGCATATCGATTGGTCGTATTGATTGTAATCGCGTTCGTACTGGTCCAATAGCGTTGGTAATCGTTACGCGTAATACCTGGAAAAAAGCGATTCGGAATTGTATCCGTTCCGTTACCACCGTAGTCGGCATACTCAAGAATCGTATAATACTCTGCAATCGTAGGTACTCTCCAGCCCTTTCTACCAGCATAACCGGCGCCTGCATTTCGAACATTCAGTTCAGAACAATCTTCCACTGCACGTTCGAACGTTTTTTTCGGATTTCCGGAATCGGAAACGCAAGCAGTACCATTCCATTTATTGGCCCCGGGACAAATTTTTAGGCAAGGATTCATCCCGTCTGTTTCGTAATCGGGCTCACAGGATTTCCAATATCGATTATTTTTAGTATCTTTTGTTACGAAATCACTTGGAAAACCTGCTGCTAACATCGGAAAGGTAAAGAAAGTATTCGAATTTTGGTAACCTCCTCTGGTTGTTTGTTCGGCATCTTGACCAGTTGATGTGCAGACGACATTAGCTCCATTTGAATCGGTGCAGAAATTCTGAAGTGTATCAAACTGATGCAGATATGCCGTATCATGCGTGGTTCCGTAATTTAATTTGATTTCGCCCGCAACCACAGCAACAAGAGGACTTGTTACGACATTGTTGCCTGCTAGATCTTTAAAGGATACATCCGAATAACGCCAAAAGAATTTATGCCATTCCGGTAAATTGCTCTGCGTATTTAAGGTATAGGTTCTCTTATCAGAGCTCCAGGAACCGATCGCTCCTGGCCATTTGATTTCCCTATTACCTTGAGTTTGATCATAATGCTTTAGATCAATCGAGACCGTAGTATCCATATCTTCGTCAAACGTTAGGCTAAAGGTTTTCTGGGTTACACTCAATGCAAAGGCGGTCGCATTTGGAGTCAATAGTGGCGCGACCGCAATCACCTTCGGAGCGATATCGTCTCTTGCAACGGAAGTCGAAACTGAGCCTTGATTGGTGCCCGGTGTCGTTAAACAGATTCGAATGTTATTTACTCCGGCATTCAGAGCTGAACCAGCGATTACGCTATTGACGTTGGTGCCGGCTGTGGCTGATCCGGTTAAGAGGACGGTTCCATCGCTACAATTTGTTCCGCTACTACGGATAGAATAATTTCCTCCAATGTCGGAATTCCATACCAGAGTGGAAGAACCCGAACCATTGATAATCGATTTGCTTAGAGAAACAATCGTAATCGTAGGATTCCCGAAGGAAACAGTGTATGTCGCGTTACCCGCCACACCAATATTTCCTGCATAATCGACCGCTATGGCACTCATATTGGTTGTAGTATTGTTGGCTAAAGGCAAAGCCGATGAAAACAAAGTATTTCCCGGCGCTGCAGTTCCGTTATTTGCAATCGCAGCGGTTGTTCCGTCCGTTCGATAGGCGATCTGATTACAACCGGAATTTCCCGTATCGGAGCAGGAAATTGTAATTGTCGGCGCTGAAGTACCGAATACCCCTCCAACTGGAGAATACGAAACAGTCGGAGCAGTATCATCCCTCATTGCGGTCACATTATACGAATCCCAATACGTTGAGCCTCCAGGATTAAAAATACAAATTTTGATTTGATTGGCTCCGACGATCAATGGAGCACTACCTATTAGCGCATGAATTCTTGAGGTTGTAGCAACGGAAGCTTGAACTGAACCGGAACTATCCAAGGTTCCATCCGTGCAATTCGTAGCACCTAAACGGATTTGGTAGGATGCGTCCAAAGAGCTACTCCACTGAACGTCCGCATACTCAAATGCTCCTGACTGACCGCTAACATAAACCATATTAGCCGAATAATATGTTAAACTTCCCTTCTGATTAGATGGAGGATCAGAACTCGGGAGGGAATTATCCGAATTAAAGCCAATGTTTAAAGGAAAAATTTTAAAGGGTGATTTTCCCCTTTCTCCTTGTAAGCAGCTCAGGGCCGTAAATCCTAAAATAAAAATAAAAGCTGTTCGCTTAAACCAACAACAAACATGCATATGCTGCAAAAATCTATTTTGTTTTTCCATAGTCCTCTACCAAAGAAAAGATAACTTATGATAGAGGACACTCTTGGGTTATGCTCCCAATCCTATAGGATACATGTTTCTATAATAATTCAGGAACGAAAAAACTTCCAAATAAACCAAAGTGAAGAATATAATAATACGAAATGACTAATAGAAAACATTCAATTTCTTGAATTCTTTTTTCTAAATTCCGAAGGAGTTTCTCCGGTTTCCTTCTTAAACATCGTATTAAAGACTGAAAGAGAATTAAATCCACACCCAAAGGCAATCTTAATAATTGCTGTATCTTTTTCTGCCAAAAGCTGAACCTTTGCAGCCTGAATTCTATAATGATTAATATAAGCGAAAAAACTTTTGTTTAAGTTGTTATTCAGAAGTTCGGAAAGTTGATGAGATTTAATATTCAATTTTTCAGCAAGAGCATTTAACGAAATATCTCCGTCGAGATAAACTTTATCCTGGTTCATTAGTTTCTCTAATCGATACGAAAGTTCCTCAAAATTTATATTTTGAAGTGTACTTTTCTTATAACTCATCTTTTTAAATGTATCAGAAACTAAGTTAAAGGTAATCGGATAAATTTGGCTAACTACAAAGGCGTAAAGGACGGCGATCGTAAGAACGCATAAGCTAAAAACGTATAACTCGATAAAATAATCAAATAAGCCGAACAAGAAACGGAAATCAATAACAAGATTAACCAATATCCCAAACACACCTACACTTAATATCCCAAAAATATGTTTAGCCCAAGGAATGTCGGAAACACCTCCGCGAAAAAGACGAAAGCATTTAATTAGAATGATAATCATATATGCTAAAGTTATAAGAGTCGAGATTCCGTAGAAAAGATCGTACCTACCCTGAAATTTAGAGTTTAAATCCTTAAACGAATGTTTTTCCACCAAGAACAACAAAGTATCCAATACAAATAAAAAAAGAAATAGAACTGAAGGTACGAAATGGAGGAAAATTTTACGTATCCCAAGCCCTTCGTTAAGAAGAAGTAAATTAAAATATATGTATAAAGAAGGGCCAATGAGAAAAATGAAAAGTATTTCGATTGAAAAAAAATGGGAATACTCCATCCCGAGCCCAATCAATAAAACGATTCCTTTGACAAGAAAAAACCCCATGGATATAAATATAGTGAATATAATTGAATTTTTTAAACTCTTCCCCTTCGATATATGAATGAATGCGAAAAAAATGGAAAGGACGCCAGCAAATCCAACCATGTGGTTAAAAATAAATCTAAGAACTTCGTACATATTTAGAGGGAGATATATTAATAGAAATTGTAATGAAACGAAAGAAGTTTTCTGAATCTAAAATATAAAAAATGAGCGTTTCTATGTAATTTCATTACATAGAAACATTAAGTTACTTGGGATTTATTCTAGGTCAAGATATTTTGACACTTAAAATGTAGTAAAGCCGGGAAAGGATCAATAAATGGAATATCCGCTTTTTTGTCTCTCATGATTTCTTCGCGAAAAGCACTAGGAGTCATCCCAGTTACATAGTGAAAACATCTTAAAAACGTAGAGTTTGAGTTAAAACCAACTGCGTAACCAATGGACAACGCAGTTCTCCTTGGCTCATCCCTAAGCAAAATTATTGCTTCTTTAATTCGATATGAGTTTATGAGATGATTAAAATTTGTCCCTAAGTAATGATTAATAAATGCTGAAAGAAGGTGTGGAGATATTCCGATTGCTTCAGCAACATCCGGCATTCGCACATCCTCGTCATAATATATCCTTTCAATCTCCATCAATTCAAGCAGTTTAGACCCGATCATCTTAATGGTCTCTGAAGTGACGCCTTTTAGCGCCTTGGGTGCAATAATCTCCTGAACTTTATGAGCAGTTTTTTGCAAATCGACGGATTCAATATTTTTAATCTCATGTAATGTTGCAGGTAAATAAATAAGATTCCCGAATAATAGTATGGGTGAAACGAGATAAAAAATACCACCCACAAGGACTGATAAATCCTTGTAATCATTGAAAAACAAATCGTCTATTCTATGAAATGTCATTAAAATCACGAGCAAGTATATCAATCTAATCCCTTTAATGTTCCGGGCAAATCCTTTCGGAGCAGGAAATTGAATAAGCAAGCAATACAAAATCAAAATCAGAATTGAGACTTCATTTACATTTGAAAATAAATTTGGTAAAGATATCATCCTTCCTGTATCCCAAAAAAGAAATATCAAAAGTCCCGAAAAAAAGGCTGAACTCGCGAACATTACAATCAAATTATTATCAAATATCGTTTTCTGAAGATTTGAAGATTTTTTTCTTAAAAAAGTATTAAACATTGAGCCATAAAGGATTACCGAGGAAATATTTAAAAAGAAATAAACAAACGGACCCATAAAACGAAAGAAGATATTTTCGTAAGTAAAACTTCCCTGGGAATAGTAATAAATAAATAGATTTAAACCAATAAACATCAATATCAAAGCCTGTTTCTTATGCAGCACCTCCTTTCTGTTTAAAAAATAAATTATACCGAATGAGACATACTCAATCGAACTTGCAAAATAAATATCAAAGCACATTGAAAACTAAATTTCTCCCTTACCTATGAAACATAGTATAACGGTTTTTTAATAGCGGCTATCGATCTTATAAACTCGATAGGATTTTTGTGAATAATTGTTAAAAATAATCGCTGTCGAAGGCGGAGACTTTTGCCGATCTACAACCATATAATTCATTAATAACTACTTTCGCAGTGTACATATCTTAAAATATAAGTCAAATATACAAAACCAACATTCACAAATAATGCTTTATATAATATTTACAAATAACTTCTTAACGTCTTATTGTAGGTGCTGTATAGAATGTATATTATATGAAAACCTTAGTTTTTTATATGTGGGAATGATCAGATATTTGGAGGAGTTCGCGCTTGAACAAAATGAATAGTCTAAATATAATCAAAAAGGAAAACGCGACGCTTTTTTTCATCCTAGTTTTAGTGCTCAGCTTCGCGACTCTAACTTATGAAATTCATAGGACTCTATTTTATGTACAACAATTACTAAAACTTCGAGCAAATCATATTAGTAGCTACTTCTTCGGGATCGAAAGTCAGCTCCAAACATTCGAAGATAAATTATCCAATAATACTTTCTTGAAAGAAACTAAATTAAGAAATCACGATTTTTCATTAGAAAAAGAGCAAAACACGGATACATTTTCATTGTATCAACTTCGTAACAACAAACACAATTCTATTCAAAACGGAAGCCTAATTGCAAATTCAAAAATCGGTCTCATAGGTAATTTCGAACAGGAATTCGCGTTAGCTCTCCTTTTCAGTGAACAAATTTATACGTTAGCAAAAAGGAAGGCGGAAAATAGAGTTGTAATTTATTCATCCAAAAAAGGATTCACTTTTATATTTCCTAAAATTTCACAATTAAATTCAAATCTATTAGATTCATTAAATGAGCATCGCTTGTCACTGGAACCTTCAAAATTTAAAGATTCATCCAATATTTTAATCATATCTAACCGACCTTCAGGAGAAATCAGTGGAAAACCAATGATCAATTTTTCCAGATCGGTTTTTAAAGAAAATAGATACGTAGGGATTCTTTCTATCCAGGTAGATTTAGACGAAATTCAAAATATGCTAAATTTAGGGAGGAGCATCGGGGAAAGCTATTTGATTGACGCCGATGGAAACATACTCGTTAAAGGCCCCGAGTCTCATGTATCAAAAATACCATTGCAACTGAACCCCAATTCGTTCGATTCTTTAAACCGAACGACTCAATATTTTTGGACTGCCTATGAAATAAAGGAAGGAAGCATTGCACTAATACATAGAATTACCATCTTGGACTTTGCACTATTTACTCTCAAAAGCCTACTTCCGTATTGGCTTTTAATTTTATCACTTTTCGCAATAGCGATTATGTATCAAAAGTTAAAATCTTCAATGAATCTAATTTTAAAACTTACCAATTCCGATCATTTGACGGGAATTGCAAATCGAAGAGCCTTTTTAACTTGGACAAAAACAGATATTGAAATATGTAAAAAACAAAACATTCCATGGTCGCTTATGATAATAGATATCGATCATTTCAAAAAAATAAATGACCGATTTGGTCATGATGTAGGAGATACAGTTCTCACGAATGTCGCTAAAGTATTAGATTCAATCGTTTCAAAACCACACCACCTCTGCAGATGGGGAGGAGAAGAATTTGCCGTTTTTGTAATTAATTCAAATGCGAAATCTTCGGTTAACTTTGCCGATAAGATTCGATCTACTGTGGAAAACAACGTTCTATTGGAAGACAACTCTCCAGTGACCCTTAGCATAGGAATTGCAAAGGAAAGAATAGCAGACACGATCGAAGATGTTTATCGATCAGCTGATCAAGCACTCTACCGTGCCAAGGCGATGGGGAGGAATCGCGTTTGCCGCGAGGATGAGCTAAATGATATTTAAACAAAAAGTCATTATCGAAAAGTTTAAGGAGACCAACCCTAAATTATAGAAGCGCAAAAAACATCTTTTCATTCTTCTGCCTCCTTCTCGAATTTTTCACAATTATCCTTTGTAACGACTATAGTCAGCAAAATCTTTAAGTCTCGGAAAGATTTTAAAGTTAGTCACCTACTGGCACAAAACATCATCAATCCGCACTGCCCGCACGCAACAGAAAATTGGACACCTCATTTCAGAGACACCAAGCAAGTCATTTCGTAATTTCCGATCTATCCTATAGCTAAAATAACAAACCGAACAAACCACATATACAATAGGAGTCTTTCAATACTATAAAATAGAAATAGCGACGATCGAACCGAACCTCTCAAATTAAAATGATTATTCTGCATTCTATATTAAAGAAACATATCTTACTAAATAGAATATGCAAAATAACGAATAAAGATTGACAATCGTTAATAAGTTAAAACCAAATTACCCGCAACCATATAAGCCAGACAGATCAAATCTTAAAACACCCATGGTTAAAATGGTTATATAATATTATAGAGGAGTCTATACAATGTTGTTAATTGCTTTAATTTTAAATAAGGGAATCCTTCCCATATTTAAAAGATTCACGTTCCTTCCGCTTTTAATCCTATTTTCTTTATCATGTAATGAAAAACAAAGCGAAGAAGATATTCATAGCCTGTTGCCTGCGTTAAGCGGTAGCACAAAGGCAATAGATCCGACTTCTGAAATTACTGGACAGGGAATCCCACCGATCCTAAATACACCAACAATCGAGACTGCCCTTATAACCGTTAATAGTGTAAATAAGCAAAGGATTTACGCCAACTTTACATACCAAAATAATCCGACCGGAACTGTCTCTACTCGAGCTTATTTAGGAAGACCGTCCGTCATATCTCTCGATGCGGATGGCGAAACGGTTCACAATTCTATTCAAGAAATGACTCTATCTGCAAATCCATTTACACCAAATCAATTCCAAGCTCATTCCCCTGAATTAACTCAGTCCTACAAAATTATCATCGTAGCTAAGAACTCATTCGGGAAATCATCAAAGAATATTTTAACTACGCCACCAGCTTCACAGGCGGGACCTTGCGACGATGCGGTTTCCGCTCCTGTCACAATCGGCAATTGCAATACTCATTGCATTCAGGTTACCAAAAACGGATCATTTATAGAGTTAGCCGCAAGCGCAACTCTTACAACAGTTCAAGACTATTTGTATCTGGATATAAGTACTTCTTCGCCATATGGAGGGCCTGGACCAACTCAATTTACATACATAGAACGCGGCATTGAAGAGCCCCCTGTACCGGTAGCTGTAGGGACTTATACCCCCCCTATGCAACAAACTATAAATACGACTACATACGGACATGCTTGTGTCGGAGTAAGCTCCTATCACGCATTGGATGGAGTTGGTGGTTTTACAGATGCGAATCTATACAAGAAGATCCGCGTTCCATAAAATTTTCATTACCGATATCAGTTAAGGCATCGCTTCAATTATTGACCTTGAGGATCAAATGATAAACTTCAGTCAATTTATATCTAACGTAGAAACCGTATTCTTCCAATACGTCATCTACGTTAGCGTCCTCATAATCGTTTTACTCGGTATACTTTTTTATTTTGTTAAAACAATTAAACAAGATATTCAAGCACCTACCGAGAAAACTCCCAAAGAGATACGAATGCCTTTATGCGAAAATTTTGAAATGCTTCCAAAACGACACAACGAAGAAATTTAACTAATGCCTGCAATGATGTACAACTTATATAAATCTATATTTATACGGTCTCTTCTTATCGCAATATCGCTTATTTTTTCTTCCTGTGTACCAAAGCCTGTTGGGTTGTCTTCCATAGAAAACGCTTTATTCTCAAAATATTTTGTTTCAAACTTTAATCTCCCTTTAAAGATTCGAGTTAAGGGACTGGCAAATGCGGGATCTTTCGTAATCTCAAATCAAAGTTCTGAAATACTGCGGATTTCAACCAATGGTGATTTCGAATTTACCAATAAACTTCAAATTTTTTCCAATTTTACGGTCTCAATTCTATCGCAACCTACTGTGTCTCCAAATCAAACTTGCATAATTACGAATCCTTCGGGAATTGTCTCTGCAACTTCGAACCTTGTTGAAATTAATTGTGGAACAAGTTTTTTTAACGTTAACCTCAATGTCTATGGAATTGCCACTTCCGCAACAGGAAGTTTGTTAGTCCGAAACGGAAATGTGGATAGTCTAAGTATAGTCGGAGATGGAAATTATACTTTTAGCAGCAAGGTGCCCGACACCGGTATATATTCGGTCACACTTCTTTCCAGCCCCAATCAACATAACTGCGTCATCGAGACGGTACCTCCTGCTACGGGAACAATTAATAATGCTTCTGTAACACTAAATGTGAATTGTTTAAGTTTAACAAACGCCATGCCTGTAAATCAAACCGCAGTAAATGACGGAAGTTCAATTCAGTTTACGTTTTCGAAACCGGTTACACCTTTAAGTTGTAGCTTTACCGCTCCCACTCCGACGCCTACATCTGGTATTTGTTCCTCTAATCTTGGACCTTCAGCTGCTCCACTAAATGCACTTAGTTATTCCGGTAATACGGTCACGATTAATCCGAATCCAGCTTGGCCAGGAGGACTCAATCGTTGTATTCAATTTTCAGGATGTACGGAATTGGGAACCAATCGTCCATTTCAAATAGCCTCTCCAATTCGTTACGGAGTGGCAGCTGTAAATCAAATAAAGTATGTGCACCCTGGAGGAATGAGTGGCGTAGGAACTTGTAGCACAATTGCGACTGCCTGTAGCGATATTCAATACGCAATAACTCAGTGTAGCACTGCAACCCCTTGCTTCGTATTAGTTTCGCAAGGCACCTATTCGATTACAACAGTGGGACAAACAATCCGCTTAATCGATAAACTCCAACTTATAGGTGGATTCAAAAGCGATTTTTTAGATAGGAACCCGGCAGCCTTTCCGTCAATTATTCGTGATGATGTGCCTTCTACAAATTGCGGCGCTAGCGACGCCGGGACTTGTACGCCGATTATGGGAAGCATGTTTGCAATGACTTCAGATATTCTTGTACAAGGTCTTACTGTTATCACGAATGCGAATAACCGCTGGTCTACAGGAATTTGGTTAAATAATTTAAATACTGGCGGATTTTCTCTCACACTTAGCGGAAACTCTATCTTGGGTTCAACAGAGTTAGCTAGTAACTACGGCTTAGGAATCAATCGATCCGCAATTTATGCATCAAATGTAAGTCCTAACTTTGTCGTAGTGGGAAATTATATTCTTGGAGGAAGCGGAAATTCTCTTTCATCCGGTATGAGGATTTTGGAGGGAACTCAAGGCGTAATTAACAGTAACTTCATTAGCGGCGGTTCTCACATAAACATTAACGATGGTTTGGATTTTTCTATCGGTGTGATGATTAACAATACAGTCTCGAATACGACCCAATCACTACAATTTGTGAATAATATCTTCAACTCTTACCATATTACCGCTCCCACACCTGTTACAGTCACCTCTACGTCGGCCGTACAAGCATTGCGAATTAATTCACCAAACCTCATATTCATAAACAATACTATCTACGGAGGTAGCGGAAGCACCCGTTCTTACGGAATTCATCAACAAAGTCCTGTAGACCCGTTGAACTTAATTATTATCAACAATCAAATTTTTACAAATCTTAACGCAACGACAAGTACTTGCCTCAATTTCGATACTAATAATGTGAACGTCATGACATCGAAAATCACCCGAAATAATTTTAATGGTTGCAGTGTTCTCGTCCAAGCTACTTTAAATCAATATCGTCTTTGCTGGCCTGAGCCAGACCCGCTATTCAACTCAGTAAATTGTGCAACACCTTTGACATCGATACTTCAAAAAAATTATTCTCACGACCCGATTTTCGACAACCCTACGAGTCTCATAGACGTCTACAAACTAAATACGGCTTCTCGATGTAAATCCGTGTACGGAGGAAACGATCCTGCTGGCTATGGATTTCCACAGCAGCTCTATCTATCTGATCTCTTTGGATTTGCAAGAACAAACAACGTACCACCAACGCCTGTTCCTCCTGCTGCTTTCGGTTATTCTATCGGAGCAATAGAATTTAATGGGGATTGTGTACCATAAAACGATGAATCGGCCAAAATCGTTTAGAATCGGAGATCGGTTTATTTTTCCAAACACGAATTGATTTTTTCTCTAACGGCATTATTGATTTTGTTAAGAATCATCGCCCAATTTCATGATCGAGTTTGTAAAGATGTATTAGTTGAAACAAATTCAAAATTCGCTATATAACGGTATAATTGCCCAATAATCCAAGTAAACATGCATCTTTTTTCAATGTTCCTTGGCTGTAACATTAATTGATGATAACGCTCTTAGGAGTTTCTTTTCTTATTAATGATACTTACTGCTTACTTCGATTCCGTGCCTCCTGAAAATAAAACTGAAATTTCATTTAAGCTGCCTTCGTTGTCAATAAATTATAGCTATTGTTTATTTGGTCATAGTAGATCTTAAATTAATTTCTTGATTAAACATCTTAAATGTTGTTCACTATTTACTAATGAGGTTTTGAGAATGGAACACAAACATATGCACCATCATTCAGCAACGTCGGTTAAAAATAATCCCTCGGATTTTTCGAAAGTAAGTACGAATATTTACACCTGCACTATGCATCCGGAAATAAAGCAGAATGCACCCGGCGATTGTCCCATCTGTGGGATGACGTTAGTATTGCAGAAAGGAAATCACACTGAAGAAGATGAGATCTTTGTTCGCTCCATAGGCAGGAAACTATATATTTCCATAATTTTTTCCATTCCAGTTTTCATATTGGCAATGGGTGAAATGTTTTTAACATCCGCAATTTTTACGCATTATAGTGGATGGATACAATTGATTCTAGGATCGATTATTTTCTTCGGTCCTGGCTTTTTCTTAATTAAGAAAGGTTTTTCTTCCTTTATATCATTGAATCTTAATATGTATACTTTGATAGCTTTGGGTGTCAGCGCCGCTTATAGCTATTCACTGATTGCATTTTTATTCCCGAATTTATTTCCAGAGGCAGCCAAGACACATGGGAAAATTGGCCTGTATTTTGAAGCTTCTTCGGTAATTCTCACGTTAGTGATATTGGGTGAGTATCTGCAAGCACTTGCGCAACGTAGAACAGGAGATGCTATTCAAGCTTTGTTAGGTTTAGTGCCCAAAAGGGCTCATAAATTGATAGGTGAAATGGAAGTCGATATTGAGGTAGGCGAAGTTAAGGTTGGAGATCGATTGAGAATTAAACCGGGAGAAAAGATACCGACTGATGGAGTTATTTTGGAAGGCGTTAGCTTTATTGATGAATCTATGATTACGGGAGAACCTATTCCAGTTGAAAAACATACGAAGGATAAAGTATTTGGAGCAAGTACGAATCAGACTGGCAGCTTTATTATTCAAGCGGAACGCGTAGGAGAGGAAACTGTCCTTGCTCAAATCATTCATATGGTAGAGGAGGCTCAAAGATCGAAGGCTCCGGTTCAAGCGGTAGCGGATAGAGTTGCAGGTTTCTTCGTTCCAATCGTACTTCTCATTTCCGTAATTACTTTTTTCCTTTGGTACTTTTTCGGACCGGAACCGACCATTGCAAATGGTATTGTGAATTCTCTATCCGTTTTAGTAATTGCATGTCCATGCGCTTTGGGACTGGCTACTCCAATTTCCATCATGGTCGGCGTTGGTATTGGTGCTCAAAATGGAATTCTTATAAGAAACGCAGAAGCTTTAGAAAAAATGGGAAAGGCTACAATGCTTTTTACGGATAAGACCGGAACTCTGACTGAGGGTAAACCTAGAGTTACCGATTTGATTCCTGTAAATGGTGTCAGTGAAGAATACCTCTTACAATTGGCGTATTCTTTGGAACAAATGAGTGAACATCCGATTGCAAGAGCAATTGTTCGTAAAGCGGAAGAATTAAATTTAAAGACTATTCCAAGCCAAAAATTTTCCTCTTTAACTGGTAGAGGCGTGAGTGCGGAAATAAAAGATCTCTTAGTATTTGCAGGTAAAAAAACAGGTTGGGACATTAAAGTTGAATCGATCCCTAATCAGTTACAAGATAAAGAAGCGGAATTTCTTTCTAAAGGAAAGACAGTTGTCTGGATCGCGGATCAGGAGCGTTGGTTAGGAATTATAGCCGTTACTGATCCGATTAAATCGACTTCCAATGATGCTGTATCTCGGTTGATATCCTTTGGAATTCGGATTTTAATGTTAACGGGGGACTCAATTTCTACGGGAAAAATAGTCGGAGATCAAATTGGTATATCAGAAATTTATGCAGGTCTTAGCCCCCAAGATAAGAAGGAAATTATAAAGAAATTTAAATCTTCGAATGAAATATTACTTGTCGCTGGAGATGGGATCAACGATGCACCGGCACTCACGGAGGCCGATGTTGGGATTGCAATGGGCTCAGGAACGGAAATCGCGATTCAGAGCGCTGGAGTTACTTTAGTGAAAGGCGATTTATTAGGTATTTCTAAAGCAATCCACTTAAGCCGGGCTACTATGCGAAATATTAAACAAAATCTTTTTTTTGCCTTTGTGTTTAATTTCTTGGGAATCCCGATAGCCGCCGGTCTCTTTTATCCATTCTTTCATATTCTGTTATCCCCAATGATTGCAGGTGCAGCTATGAGTTTAAGCTCGGTTTCTGTCGTGATCAACGCCTTGCGACTTTATAAAGAAAAAATTTAAAGTATAGGATTAGGCTTAGTTGTTCGTGGGAAATAAATATTTGCTATAGAGTCTGATTTCTATGAAGTTTCCGAATTCATGAATATACTTTCTCTGATTCCTAAAAATATACGGTTCTACATCAACTGGAATTTTGAATCCAAGTTGATGTAGAAAATTTTAAAAAGCCATTTACAAATGAGTAACGTATTACTTTTTTACAATTGGTAAGTCGTAAATCGCATCGATTCCTTCCATCTTTTCACGCGTGGCTTTTATAATAATCTTACCGGATGAAGGAATATTAGAAACCGGACAGAAAAAATGATCCGGATGGGCTTGACATTCCAGCTTTTGATCTGATTTACCGTGGACAATTTTTGCCTGCAGATTGCCGTTCTTGGTGGAAGGATTCTTAAAATTGATATCTAAAAGATAAATCTTTAAGCCTTCTTTTAAAAGAACTAACTCGGTATGAAAACCACCTGGCATCCGAATTATCCCTCCATTTGGGCCCGCTTCGTGTTCTCCGTGCGCGAGCATACCGTAACTTGCGAATATAAGAATAATGGATATCGCCACCTTTGCAATTTCAGTTTTTAAAAAGAATGTCTTTGCAAAGACAGATTTGATTTCAGAATTTGGATTTGATTGTTGCATTAGATTGTTTTTCCTATTTTTATTCAACGATCGTACTTGTAGAAACGGGGTAACCACATTTTTCGATTAGGCTCGCGAGTTCATATTCAGGGAGTCTGCTCTTAACCAGAACCGTTTGCTTCGCAATATCCACGCTAACTTGAACATCCTGGTCAATTGTCTTGATCGCTTTGCCGATTACATTTGCGCAACTTCCACAAGTCATATTCTCTACTTGAAATTCTAACATAATATTCTCCTTGGACGACTTCTTAAGTCAATCTTGAAATAGAGCTTAAACCTTCCCACAAGGGAAAGGTCAATAGTCGATTTCGAGTTTTTTACGTATTTTAAATTTTTTTTAAGACCAGGGCCTTGACCTTCCTATAATGGGAAGGTGTAAGATTGGAGCATGAAACATCAGATTTATTTTCCCAATTGGAATCGCAGCATAGAGGCTTTGGAAGAGGAAAACATTTTGGATTCTTCTCTAAGGTCAGGGGTCGATTTATCGTATTCTTGCCGTGCCGGACGCTGTGGTGCGTGTAAGATCATACTTTTAGAGGGACAAGTAGAACATTTATCTCACAATCAGTTTGCTCTTACTGAGGAGGAAAAGGAAAAGGGATACATTTTGGCATGCAGATCCATTCCAAAATCGGATCTTTCTTTGCGCAGAATCGATACGCAGTCGAACTAAAAATAAAAGAGGATGGTGAAGAATTATGAATATCGGAAACCTTTCAAAGGAATCGGGAGTTAGTACGAAACAGATTCGTCATTACGAATCCATTGGCTTAATTCCCAAGGCGAAAAGAAAAGAATCAGGTTATAGAACGTATTCGTCCGATGACATTCATATTTTAAGATTTGTAAAGCGGACTCGGAGTATGGGTTTTAATTTATCAGAAACTCAAAAGTTAGTTAGTCTTTGGAGAAATAAGAGCCGCGCAAGCGCTGATGTCAAAAAACTTGCACTAGTTCATTTGAAAGAGGTAGAAACCAAAATTAGTGAATTGCAAGAAATGGTAGCTGCGCTTAAACATCTTGCTCATAATTGCCAAGGGGATCATCGACCAAATTGTCCAATTCTAAGGTCACTTTCAAATGAAAATGATACAGAATAACAATGAACTTTTTGCTTCATTCGGATTGCGGTATTATGTTAAACTCGATAAAGACTTACTTTGATACAGGGATCACAGAAAATTACTGTAATGTTTTCCAAGCTTATCTGATATCGGAACAACTAAATAATCTACAATAGTTAGAACTTGATCTTACACTCCTTGAAATTAACAAGGAGAAAAAGATGACAACAGCACAAAAGATAATCAAAAACAAGATGGGTCTCTTGAAGTTAGCAGAGACTCTGGGAAACGTATCCAAAGCTTGTAACGTGATGGGCTATTCACGCGATAGCTTCTATCGTTTTCAAGAGTTATACGAGAAGGGAGGAGAACTCGCACTCCAGGATCTGAGTAGACGCAAACCGAATCCTAAAAATCGTATCGAGCCAGAAAAAGAAGAAGCGGTAAAGAAGATGGCGATCGACTTTCCTGCCTATGGACAGCAGAGAGCATCCAATGAATTGAAAAAGCAAGTGATCATAGTTGCTCCTGCGACTGTTCGAAGTGTGTGGGTTCGTCACGATTTGGAAACTTTTCAAAAAAGACTGAAGGCTTTAGAGGCTGCAATGGCTCAAGGCAATTCCCCCGTATCAACCGAATCACAAGTTCAGGCCTTAGAAAGGAGGAAATTAGAAAAACAAGTTGAAGGTGAAATAGAAACAGAACATCCCGGATACTTGGGATGCCAAGATACGTATTACGTTGGCACAATCAAGGGTGTAGGAAGGATTGATCAACAAACCTTTATCGATTCCTATTCTAAAGTAGCGATGGTAAAACTTTACGACCGAAAGAACACATTAGTCGCCTCTGATATGTTAAACGACAAAGCGACCCCTGGTTTGAGGAAGAAGGCGTTCGCTTGTTGAGGATTCTAACTGATAGAGGAACCGAGTATTGTGGAAATAGGGAACATCATGAATTCCAATTATTCCTTGCTGTGGAAAATATAGACCATTCGAAAACAAAAGCAAGACATCCTCAATCGAACGGCATTTGTGAAAGATTTCATAGAACCATTCAAGATGAATTCTATGCAGTTGCTTTCAGAAAGAAGGTATACAATTCGATTGAGGATTTGCAAAAGGATTTGGATCAGTGGATCGAGTCGTATAACTATGAACGAACACATCAAGGCAAGTATTGTTTTGGCAAAACTCCGATACAGACTTTCCTTGACGCAAAAGAATTAGCTAAGAAAAAGTATCTCGACAACTTACAGTTTCCGTTATAAACAGGAACGGAGTGTAAGATCTTATCTTGGCTATTACATCTTATTATTTATTAAATACTCACGTGTTTCCTTAGAACAATAATTTGATCCACGATCTGGATGAAAGATCAACCCTTCAGTGGATTTCAATTTTCAATCGCCTTGAAGGTGTTCTGCAAACTAATTTAGAGTCATTCGAAATCGAAAAAGACCAGCCAACGGCTTTCCGTGAATACAAATCCAAAATCACGCAAAAGTAAATTCAGCCAGAGAGTGATTTTATATACCTGACATCCGAAACTCAAACTTCATTTTTACGAGTAACTTGAAACTTGCGTTGGACTAAGTCGCGAGAAATCCGATCTGCATGCCTGGAATTAGTTGTAGATATCTTAAAATGTTTCTCTTATTTTCCGCGAATTTCACAAAGTTTCATTACTTTCCGAACCGTTCCGCCTGTAGTTACCCCACTTAAAACCGTACAGCTGAGTTAGCTCCTAAATAATAGGAGTAATGCTATGAATAATACTATTATTAATGACCCGGTTACTGTAATCACATCGGTTCAACGAAGAAGAAGATGGTCTTCAAAGGACAAAGAACAGATAGTAAAAGAGACCTTTGAACCAGGAAATTCAGTTTCTTTAGTGGCGAGAAAGTATAATATAGCCGCCAGTCAGCTTTTTCAGTGGAGGCGGTTTATGGAAAACGGCGCAAGCAAAGGAATCGAGAATGAAGAGAACTTGGTCCCAGAATCAGAGTATAAAAAGCTCGAACAGAGAATTAAGAATTTGGAACGCCTTCTCGGAAGAAAGACCGAAGAGAACGAGATTCTCAAAGAAGCTGTCATTCTTGCTCGTAAAAAAAAACTGATCTCGCAAAAGCCATTGGAAGGAATCGAAGGTTTCCAATGAGTAGAATTGCTACCGCACTAGGCGTTTCTCGGTCGATTTTTAACTACAAGAATCGCGTGCGCGAGAAAAAACATTCGATCAGCGAATTCAAAGAACATATCTTGCAAACGATTAAAGATGTCTGCCATGATAGACCTACCTACGGATATCCAAGAATTACAGCGATCGTCAATCGGATCAATAGAAACAAGGATTTACCACGAGTGAATCACAAGCGGATTTACCGAATCATGAAGGAACAAAATCTACTTTTACAAAGGAATGTTCCAAGGTTAAAACGGACCCATGAAGGGAAAATCATCACATTAAAAAGCAATGTAAGATGGTGTTCCGATATTTTAGGAATACGCTGTTGGGACGGTAGGCTTATTTGGTTGGCCTTTGTTATGGATTGCCATGACAGAGAAATTATAAGTTATATTTCCTCAACGATTGGCATTGACGGTCAGATGATTCGAGATATGCTTCTTGAGGCAAAGGAGCAACGATTCGGCGATTCCAAAGTTTCTTCGACGCAGTTCCTATCCGACAACGGTCCTCAATATACTTCTTTTGCCACTATGGCTTTTATTGAAACCTTGGGATTTGAAGTCTGTCATACCCCTGCTTATTCTCCAGAGAGCAACGGAATGGCCGAAGCCTTTGTGAAAACATTCAAAAGAGATTATGCTTATGTGAATCGCCTAAACTATGCTGAAGAAGTTATGCTGAAAATACACAATTGGATTGACGACTACAATTCCTTTGCACCACATAAAGGATTGAAAATGATGTCGCCAAAAGAATTTATCGAAAAAGAGCTAACATTGGCTGTATGATTTTTGGGGGTAACTCCAAATACACCCTTTAATCAATTCTTTAAAAACTTCCATTGAGGAATATATTTTAATTACTTTAAGTTTTTCTTCGCTATTAAGATTAAAATAGGAAAATCTAGACTGAAAGCGACTCTCTAGTTTAAGAAGTGATTTCAAAACTGTCTCATTAACTTTCCTTTTGCGTTCAAAATTATCAATCCCAAGATTTCGGATAAAAGTATTGAAACTATCATGAAACAATGAAGTTCTGTTAAGCATTCTCTCAAATAAATAAGGAAAATCCTCAATGAATTCAGTAACAATGGCAGCCAATTCGTTATCTAAAAACATTGTTATCTCAGAGTTCATAAAGAACGATCGGGATGAGATAAATAGGGAGAGCGCATTTTTAACTTTTACATTGACTAAAAGACTTTCATAGTAAGACTCAATACTTTCAATTTGGTGTGTAGTGATAGTATTCACCTGACAGTCGGGTAAAAATCAGTGGTCCCGGCTTCTTCTGAAAGAAAAAATGATTTTACCACAAATTATTTAAACTCAGGAGAAACCGATGACCACCAACACCAATGCAGTAGAAAAAGCAAAAAGAAGGAAGCTAAATTTATTAGAGCTTGCTAACGAATTAGAAAATGTAAGCAAAGCTTGTAAGATCATAGGATATTCCCGTCAGCAGTTCTATGAGATTAGAAGAAACTTCCAAACATACGGAGCAGAAGGACTCTTAGATAGAATCCCAGGAGCAACTGGCCCTCACCCTAACCGAGTCAGTGAAGAAATCGAAAAAGAAGTCTTAGAATATTCTCTACTTCGTCCTACCCATGGGTGTTTAAAAGTCGCACAACAACTCAGTCTCAAGGGAATCAAAGTGAGCTCCGGAGGCGTTAGAGGAGTCTGGGCGAGAAATAAACTCGTAACCAAACATCAAAGACTTCTAAGACTCGAAGAACATCATAAAGATCAAATCATACCTCTCAGCGAGGAGCAGATCAAGCTCCTCGAAAGATTCGATCCAGAATACAGAGAAAGGCACATACAAGCCGATTCTACCGGAGAATTAGTTTCCATGGATACATTCATGGTGGGTTCCTTAAAAGGTGTTGGGAGAGTCTATTTACAAACCGTTATCGATTGCCACAGTCGATTTGCTTGGGGAAGACTTTTCAACACAAAGATTCCTGTCACTGCCGTCCAAACTCTCAATAACGATGTTCTTCCATTCTTTGAAAAACATAATATTAAAGTTCAAACCGTTCTTACCGATAATGGTCGTGAGTATTGTGGAAGAGAAGATCAACATCCTTTCGAATTATTTCTTCAATTAGAAGACATCGAACATCGAACTACAAAGGTCCGAAGACCTCAAAGCAATGGATACGTCGAGCGTCTTCACAGAACATTACTCGATGAGCATTTTAGAATAGCAGGAAGAACTAAATTCTACGAGTCCATTGACGAAATGCAAATCGATTTGGAAATCTTCTTTGAGGAATACAATTACAAACGAGCTCATCAGGGAAGAAACATGAACGGAAGAACTCCTTCTCAAGTTTTCATCGAAGGAATCAAATTCAAGCAGGAGGAGGATACAATTTTAGAAAATTAGGAAATTTCTTTCAGAAGAAGTGTAAGGGGAATACTGTCATTGTACAAATTTGGCCTATATCCGGAAGTGAACCGAATTTTTTAAAGTGTTCTGAAATATATCGTACTAATATTGGATATCCATTCGTTATAGTAAAGACCTTCTTTCGAACAGTATAATCGGAAATATGATACAGTTCTTCCAGAACTCTAAAAGTATCTACTTCAGACCAATTATTTAAGTTTACAGTATGCCAAGGAAGCTTGTTTTGTAGAGGTCGTGTAAGTACGATAACCTTACACATGCTACCTACTTTTTGAATAAACTCTTTGTATTTATTAATTTCAGTAACATTATAGTTCTCTACATGATCAAAACCGTCAACGATGAATATCTTATTCTCTTTAAGAAGTCTATCAATGATATCACTTTCTGAACGGTAAGCATAATCGCGAAATATTTCCTTTGAAATATTAAAAATAAAATTGTCATACTTTAATCTTTCGCTATAAGACTTGTCTTGATTAGAAATCCAAAATCTATACAAAATATTATTTTTGTAATCATCAACAATTGAATTAACAAAATGACTTTTCCCAATACCCGGCCGACCTTCTACAACAAGAATATTATCAAAATTTAGCTGGACTCTACTAATTGTTATCGTTTCTTCGATTAACTTTGTTTCGAATATTTCAATTAGAGGTAAATCTTTTTGCTCAATTTTATTAATTCTGCTGTCAAGACACCTTTCATAAAAACTAATTATTTGATATATTCTTGCTTTATCTCGCTTATACGCATTTTCAATTCTTTCAAATATTTGTTCTCGTGAAAGAGAAAGGATATATAGGCCTTTCTCTTGAAAGGAAGGGAATCCAAGAATTTCAGAATTACAATTCAAATGTATTTTTTTAAAAGAAAGAATGCTTACGCCTTCAGGAAGTGAATGAATATTCCCATTAATTGCAACTTTTCCATCTTCTATTTTTAGATTACTCAATGTAATATTATCCAAATCTTTCATTTGGAAAAAGAAAAATGAATCATTAATCTGAACTTTAAGATCATCAAAATTTCCAGCATCATTAGGTTCAATTTCAATAGATTTAATTTTTCGTTCGATATCCATTAAAACCAACAACATTAAAGACATTTGTTGTTGATACGAATAACCATAAATAGCATTTAGCGAAGGTTTCATTCTCTACCCTATCCAATTAGCTCTATTAAGTTAAAATAAAAATTGAGGCAATCCGAATCTCTAAATTCCGTTATCCGCAATCAAGTATCTCTTCGAGTAGCAAAAACAACGCTTTTAGTATTAAACTCGTTCTTTTCCGATTCATCGACTACATCAACAATTCTTCTTTTTGAAATATATGCCAATTTTCTGCAATAATATAAGCCCGCTTCGACACCCTCTTATCAGGGAACACACGCCAATTGTGACTTAATCGATGCAGGATAAAATACAAATCCCAATACAAACAAAAACTATATTTCATAAATTAATCTTCTTCAAAGAACTTTTTTCAGATAAAAATCATGAACTCAAACCCTTAAACGGGATAAGAGCTATTGTTATCATCTTCATTCCTTAAAGCTATTTCAAAAGTTAAGAAAAAATATGGATCTTATCCGAGAAAATACTCTTACCGTTTTAAAGATTCCAAAGGAATCCAACATCAATACTCAAAACTCATACGAACTTCAGATAAATCAATTCAACACTTGGAATCAAGGTGAAATGATTACTCCTGACCGGATTCAATCTTATCTGGGGTATTTAAAATCTAAGGGAGTTCGTTCGGCGACAATTCGTATAGCAAAGTCAGCTTTAAAGAAAGGTATCAAGGAGTCGCTTCCGGGAAAAGCCAATAATGTAGCTTTCTTAAGTATGTTGGATACTGCTTTCAAAAAACTGAAAGTTACCTCTACAAAATATTCATTAAAAGAATCTTCAGTTTTATCAAGAAAGGAAGTAAATCTCTTATGCAAAAAAACACCGAAGAAACTTTCTTTAATAATTAAAGCTTTTTACAATTCTGGGTTCCGAGTTTCAGAGCTTACCCAAATACGAATCAAAGATTGTTCGGTGACTAACGGTTCACTATCAATAACGATCATTAGGAAACGAGGAAAGGAAGTCACTATATCGAACTCATTTCCAATAAAGTTATTTCAAGATATTCTAAAGACTTTTCATGATAAATCCGGGAGACCCCAAGAATATTTATTCTTTAATAAGCGTTCGTCCTCGGGGAGATACTCAAGACAGTATATTTGGCAAGAAATCAACAAGTACTCTCAAAGAGTCTTGAATCGAAGATTTAATGTTCACGGTCTTCGTCATTCCCATTCTACTAGCCTCCTTTTAGCCGGAGCAACAATTCCAGCCATTGCAGAACGTCTCTCCCATGAAGATTTCAGTACCACAGCTAAGTATTATTTACATGGAAAACTTAACCCAAACACTTTAAAAAAGATTTTTATCAATTAGATGAATATTCGCCTCATTTACTCATTTAATATGCTTATTCTTCCTTTCCCGTGCTCGTTCATTCTTAATTCTATTAGCTAATTTATTCCTCTCGAAAATCTCAGCAGTTATAATTCTGCGAGCTGCGTCTCTTCTCCTACCGCTTTCGAATATTTCATCAATAGTTCTGGAGTCTGATATAGAAGCATAATAATCTTTACCATCTCCAAAAAGAGTAAATGAATTATCTATATATTTAATATCAAGACTAAACTCGCTTTCGCTTTGTTCCGACTCTAAATTAGCCTTCCTTTGTATCTCTCGTAATTTTTTATAGAACTTAAAGCCAAAATAAAGAAGTATAAGATTCAATAAAACGGAACAGAAAAGAATCAGAGTTATATAGCTCATTATTAAACATTTTCCTTAAATTAAATATTTTGGCAATTACTTGTTCCCGTTTCTAACAATATCATTTTCCAATAAAGATCAACCTAAACCATTTATAATAAAATTCTGTACTCATATTTATTTAACATTTCCCTTTTTACTTTTTACATTCTTCACGCTAATAGATTTTACCTTACTTCGATTTCCTTTCTCACTTCGTTGATTCCTTTTCGTTTTCTTTTGCGATCCATATTTTACAAAAGCGGTTACATCTGACCAGGCTTCCAAGACATATATCTCACAACTTTTTACCCAACGTCTAAATTTAGGATTCTGTTTGTCTAATTCTTCTATTAAAGATTCCTTAAGAATCTCTGGATTACTAAATAAACCCGTTCGATAAACGCTACCTTGCATATGTTTTTCGAAGCCAAGTTCCGACAAAAATGCTGGAATTTCATACATATACATTTTTGATCGTTCCGAGTCCGTAACTCCGGAATCTGTCATCCTAACAGTATCTAAATCAAAGCTAAATCCAAAAACCTTATTCATATCCAATTCCTACCGTAAAATTAATTTAATTAATTAGTAGGTGAAATTGTTACTAAATTTCTTTGATTGGACCATGAGTAATTTAATGCTTACGAGTAAAGGAATCATACTTGATAAAGAAGAAATGGTTTGATTACCAGTTCTTGAAAGGATTTTTAATCAAACTGGAGTTAAAGTATTTAGGGTCATATGATACCTCATCTCCAATCCATTCTGGCTTATTAAAAAGCGCTTCAGGAGATTCCAACTCGATTTCGGCTACTATCAATCCTGTATTCTCACCTAAAAATTCATCAACTTCCCAGATCGATCCTTGATAGTTTATCGTATAACGATTCTTCTCTATAATAGGCTTTTCACATAAATCATAGAGCATTATTTTAGCGTCATCAAATGGAATGTCATACTCGAACTCTTCACGTGAAATACCGACGGTTGCAGATTTAATTGTTATCTTTGCGCGAGAACCCTGGATTCTCACCCTTACAGTTCTATTCTTGTCGGAATTTAGATATCCTTGAACAATTGCTTCTGGCGAACCTAACTTCTTATATTCTTGATTTAAAACTAGAAACTTTCTTTCTATTTCCATAAATACAATATACCAAAGAAGCAACTTCGATGTAATAACTTCATCCAAACTTAAAAAAACAACACATCAAAAAAAATATCAGGTTCCGTTTCCTTGAATATCAATAAGGACCTAATATTTTTTCTAACCAATATTCAGAATAAACCGGTTTCATTATACATTTCGACTTAGGTTTCATAAGCTCGATCTTCTCTATATCATTTTGATCAAACCTTTCCAAATCGGGAATATATTTAGATCGTAATGTCATAATAAAATCTAAGATAATTAGAAAATCATCAAATCTATAAAAGATCTTTTTTAACTTAAATAAAAAAGCTCCTAAATCTCGAAATTGCTTTAATAAGGAATTAACATCTAAATATTGAGTTTCCTTAGAGGCCCACATCAATCCTTTTTCCATAGTGAGAAAGGCTTGAGATGGACCTGCAAGTGTTAAAGAACCATGAACTTCTACAAAAGCATTATTAATTAATTCAAAAAAGGATGCGGAAACGGATTCTTTCAATCTAAATACAGCAACCGTGGAATATTCATTTATCTTCCCTAATTTTGGACTGAGAAAAACTGCTGTTAATTGATCTCCAAAGCGACTTATAATTTCATCAATTTCCAAATCAAAGCTAACAAATATCAACTCTGCCTTTTTGAAATGATCGCCTTTACGTTTCCACTTACCTTTTTTCTTTTTAACTGCCCAGATCGCTCCTTCTTGATTTAAACAATTTAAAAGCTCTGATATAGGTACGAATCTTAATTCTTTAAAAATATTAAAAGATCGCTCAGTGTATTCATTTATCTTTCCGGCATTCCAGCAAAAATGAACTTTTTCCTCTTTAACCGTCTTAGCTTTTACTTGTTTTTGAGGTTTAATAAAATTCGTAATTGGTGATATCACCTCTTGATCTCTCAATTCATCTATTTTATATTCGAAACTATTTTCAATTTTATAATTCTCTTTCGCCATATGCTGCAGTCCTTTATTGCGCTTCTAAATGTCTAAAATCTCTATAAGACAACGCCCAACCCGCTTCTACCAATGCTCGAATTAAGTCCCTATTTTCTTTAGTCGGATCATTAAAATATTCATAGGCTTGAAATGTGGCTTTCTGTAATTTTCTAAAGCTCTTTGTCATATCGAATTGTCCACGCAAAACTTGATAATTATCCCCTACCCCTTGAAGCCCGGCCTTTTTCCATGTATAAAGAGCTTTCGATAATAAGACACTTCGAAGAATCCAAGGATCTATATTCCTATACAATAAATCGTTCGCCAATTTATCAGATAGTTTTTTTAGAATACGATTGGCTCTTTTCGGATCTAAAGCATCCGCCCTACCAATATATTTACTGAATTCAGATACTAACAACGAAACATCATCGGTAATATCTTTAACATTCGAAATTCCAGCATTCGCAAGACTCGCACAAATCCCTTGTGTATAGCCTGCATAAGTAATTGATAACGAATCCCATACGTAACTATAAAGAGACAAAACTGCATTTATTGCACTTCGTTGATTAATTGAATTCTGAAAAAGAATATCGATTGATGGAAGTTTCTTTAGAAATCTGGGTTTAACCCTTGGTTGAGGATTGGATTTACCGAATCCTTTTTTTGATTGTTTGACTTGTGTTTTTAAAAATCTGTTTTTCATGTTTACATCCTTATAATACTTCATTATCCGACCTTGAAATGAGATTGGTAAAATCTCAAAAGTTATCCTTGATTCGGAGCAAAGATACTTTCTATTTTTGTAAATGGTTTTATTTTATTTAGTCTACTGGAGGATAAATCTTCTTGCGCAGAAAAGAAATACCCTTACAGTCACATTTTATTATTTTTCTAAATTTTTTACTTTTATTATTCTTAATATATTCTATTTAATCTTAAAATTTATTGGTCTTCCCAATCTGTTATGTTAATTTTTATTATTCATTAATTTATGAGATTTTCTGTTAGTTTAACGAGGGTCCTCATATCCCATGTTGCTACAAATTCTGAAATTTTTGTTTCTTTTACTTAGACTACTTCGAGCAAATTTTATCGTAGCTACCAATAAAATTCGAAGCTATCTCGAAGTTAAAATCATGATATTTAAAACCCTATATTCTTCCCTGAATACTTCTGTTTTAAAATATTATAATCTCAATTAAACCTTGTAATTGCTGAATGAATTAGTGTATTTATACTCCCAAGACATTCTATTTTTCAGATTTTCCAATCTATTCTGTTATCTGTTTCTATACCTTATCCAGTTAGTCTATTCTCAGCATATCGTAGTACAGATCGTATTTTACTTCTATCTGATATATAGTTAAATAGATGTGCCTTTAATTCTCCTATAACTAGTTTAATCTCTGTTATGATGTTAGACTGTTCTACAGTACTACTTCGATATTTCTGTATAGATAATTTAAACTTATCTATCTGTTTAAAGATTGATACTTTTAATATCTTCTTAGGTATTTCTTGACCTTTATATTCTCTTAGATCTATTACTGATAGATCTCCATACTTCGATAAAGTTTCGTACAATATATTAGAGAACTTCTGACATTTATCTATGATTCTCCTTTCATTTGGAATTACCCTATAGGTATTATTTTCTTTTTTAATAGTAAATCCGAGGAAATGAACTTCTTCTTTATCTAAATCAAATAAGTATTGATGGATCTTATTAGATATATCCAGTTTATACTCATTCAATCGCGAAATTATGAATCTATGCAGCTTCAGTGCATCTTCTTTAGTTTTAGTGAAGAACACTATATCATCAGCGAACCGAACAAAGTCGACCTCTGGATATTCTTCTGAAATTGGCTTATCTAATACGTAGTGTAAGTATATATTGGATAATTCAGGACCTAATACCGAACCCTGAGGAGTTCCTCTTGAATTTTCTATATACTCATCTCTATCAAGCTTAGAGGACTTTAAATACTCTTCTATATACCGGATAATTTCTGGACTTTTAACTTTCTCAGAGAGGATTCTAACAATGTTATCATGATCAATAGAATCAAAATATTTCTTTATATCTATCTTTACACAGAATCGAAACTTATCTAAAGAAAGACTCTTTGAAATATACTCTGTCGCAAGAAATGTTGATTTCGCAGGTCGATAAGCAAAACTGTTAGATAGGAATAATGGCTCGTAGATAGGAGTTAGAATGTCTTTTAATAGTCTTTGTATAACCTTCTCAGTCGTTGAAAATATGCCTATTCTACGCAGATTAGAGGGTTCTGAAGGGTCTTTTACGAATTCGACCACCTTATACGCCCCAGGGTGATAAAACCCCTTCTCTATTCGTTTGGAGATTGCTTTACACACCCTTACGCCTTGTTTTAATCGATTGTATATATCGACTCCATCTAAACCTCGAACTGATTTTCGGTTCAGTTTTAGTAAAGCCTGTCCTATTACATAAGGTGAAACATGATCTGAAATGTTAAAATCAATAAAACCTTGGTTTTGTATCTGAGATACTACTAATTCTTGAATGCTCTCTAAGCATTTTTCGGTATCTTTAATCTCTTCAAGTTTTTCCCGAAACTTTTTTACTATTTCAGTTTTTTCTTTAAGTGTATATTCTTTACATCTTTTTATTTTGTTTTCCATTCACTCTCAACGATTAGCTTTACGACAAATTTTTCGCTTATTTATTTCCTGAGAATTTTATCATGAATAAATGTGTCAAGTACTTTAAGTCTTTATCAACGGATTTTTTGCTTTTGATTCTACTCGCAAAAAGATTAACTTTTACAAAATTAATCTTCGTGTTGGCACGTTTTAGAATATTACCGAATTATTATATCACAACTTATCCTTAAAATCTGCTTGACTGTTTTTTTATCAGTCTTGATCCGTTGAATTTTTACTATTCAATGAATGCATCTTTCAACTCGAAATACTCTTTAAAATTCATATTTAAATTAGTATCGAATTTCAATTGATTCTTTACTTAAATTTCCATTTAAAGCAGTAATGAGAAAACTTTTAATTGGAGTATTTTAATGAAACTAAGCAAATATCTAAAAGAAAAATATTGGGAAACTCTCTATTTTAATTTGCGCGCAATTAGGAAAAGACATAAAGAAATTATACAACTTTCTTCATTTATTCGAATCAAGAGAGGGAATTCTCTATTTACTGCAAATTTCTTTAGTGAGTCGTTAATTAAGAACTATATTGAACTAGAAATGTTAAAAGATCACCATAATAGATTCTTAAACTATCTTCGGGCTGAATATTCTTATATGGAAAAAGTTCATAACAAAAATTATTTTCCTCTATCCTTAAGAGATCATATTTTTGAGAGGGATAACTATTGTTGCCAATTTTGTGGAATTTCTAAAGAGGTAGCAATAACGAATGGTCATTACTTAGAAGTCGTACATGTAAAAGAACTAAGTGAAGGCGGTAAGACCTGTTTTTCCAATGGTCAAACTATTTGTTCGAAATGTAACAAAGGAAGAGTCTCGGCGAAGAAACAGAAATCGAATTTGAAAAATAAAAGAAATTTAGTAAGAACCTAATTCAAGATCAATAGGCTGTTACGGTTCAAAAGGAAACGACGTTACAGCCTATCAAGTAAAAACTCTTTCATATTCCGCCAACCAAGCATCCCAAGAATATATTTTGAGCTTATAATCTTTCAATTCTTCCTCGCTGATTTTGAAATAATCTTCTGGATGATCCATCCAGCGACCGGCGATTATGATTTTATTAAATTTTGTAAGATCAATATTCCCCTCTGAGGAATTCTTAATTTCAGCTTCCCAGTAGCCAAAAACTTGAAGTATTGCCTTATATAATTTTTTTGGGATTCGAAATTTATCTCTTTTCAATGCTAATGTAAATTTAGCGTTCTTTAATTCGAAGATTGTCCCCTCTTCGTTAGAATATTTAAAGTAAGATAAATTATCAATTCTTCCTTTTAAACCATTCTTCTTTTTAACATAAACTTCTTGACGTATCTCATATTTATCACTGACAGCTAATAGCATTTCTCTAAATTTATTTTGTAGATCCTTCTCCAGACTTTTTCTATTTAATAAAACTCGCATTTCAAAAATTAATGTTCGTATCTTAAAAATTTTAGTTAACTCCGTAATCGGTTTAGCATCCTTTTCTCCAGATACGTTTTCTCCTAAAAATTTATCCAAGACATAATTACGAATTTCATTAGAATTTCTAAAGGAAACTCGATTGATAATAAGACCTAATTTATTTTTAAGCCAAAGATATATTCCAGTATGTGCTTTTTTCACACTATGCTCGGAAACGTGGTCTCGAACATTTTCTTCAAATGCTGCTTTTTTAGAGGTCATCTTTTCATAAATTTGGTCGTTAATATTTTTCATTGCTATACGCCTGTTTTTATTCAATGCTACTAAACCTTAATCAACTGATTGGAGAAACAATTTTGAAACTAAATAAATTTCTAAAAGAAAAATATAAAGAAGCAATTCTTTTTAATATCAACCAAATTAGAAAAAAGAACGCATCTATATTAGACGAAGCATCAATGATTTGCAGAGAAGTAAACGATCCGGGTTCTAAAAATATTTTTATGCTGAATTTTTATAGTGAATACATAACAAAATTCTACATAGAAAGGGAAGTATTAAAGAAGCATCACTATAAATTTCTGAAGTCCTTACGCGAAGAATACTCCTATATGGAGAAAGTGTATAAACAAAGAAACTTTCCGCCTTCGTTAAGAGATCATATTTTTCTTAGAGACCGATTTTGCTGTCAGCAATGCGGCATCTCTAAAGAAGGTGCGATTGCAAATGGCTTCCATTTAGAAGTAGATCACATAAAAGAATGGGCAGATGGAGGTCTAACTTGTTTTTCAAATGGACAAACCATTTGCTCTAAGTGTAACATAGGGAAACATCATGCTAAGAACCAGAGGAACGCAAAAAAGAAACGAAATTTAGCGAGAGTCTAAATCTAATGCTGTTACGATTTTAAAGAGTCGTAACAGCATTCTCAGATAGAGTAATCATCAAACTGTCTAATTGTAAAATAAACCTATAAATAGTATCACTATACTTTTCACTTTCCTTAGAATGTAATTCTTTTCCTTTTGCAGAATGGATACGATCAAAACAAAATTCTTTTTCGAAGCTTCGCAGCGGTAATAGAAACCCGATAGGTTTATTTCCTTGATGCTGGATTGCCAATCCCATTTTGTATTTATCGCCATCGGTAAATCTTAAGCTATTGAATGATACTCTAAGATGATTATGGTCTTCATGATTTTCAGAGGGAAGTGACTCATAATACCCTTTTAGAAGTTCCCCATTCTTTAATGACAATAACAAGAAAATGGCTTCCGAATCATCGTCTAAATCTAAACCTATCCAATTTTGACTTTTTACAAAAATGCCATTGTGTTCATGATAACCATAAATTTTCATTTTTTATACCGATACCCGATTTACCTTTAGGTATTCTTTATAATTCTGAAAGTTCTCCTCAGAAATTCGTTCAAAAACATCATCCATTTTCTGAAATAATAGCTCATCTTTTTGATTTAATAGAACGGCGATTTTGTGGTAAAAGCATAGCTCCTTAGAAAGATCACGACTTCCTTTCCATAAATTATCAGCGATTCCAACCAACAACTCTTCTAAATACAACGTCTCCATCGTTAAAGAATGTATCATACAAAACCTCGCAATTTTATGAGATACCCCTAAGGATAGCAGGAGCTTTTTACCCGACAACTCATGAGCCTTTCCGGATTTAACTTCCTCCAATGGTTTGGTAATCTTTCCACAATCATGAAGACTTGAGCCAATCAAAACTATATTCCTATCAATTAAACGTTTAACTACTGTCGGCAATTGATCTAAGAGCTTTTCAGCTGTTTCAACGACTGTTTCATGATGATCGATAATGGATTTGGAAGCTTTAAGACTTTTAAGAAGCTCGATTCCGTCTTTCCAAGAATCTATGATTACTTTATTCATAGTCTAAAAGTTCGCACTTCGTTTTGTAAAAATTTTTTTATATGCTTATCCAATTATTCAAAAGATTCTTAATCTAAACTGCTTTCAGAAATTAAAGTAACATTATGATATCTATTACCATATTCTTGTTTAATAGTGTTCACGACCTCCATCCAAGAACCTGCGATCACTTCTTTCTTTATTGTCTTGATTAACTGACGATCCCTCTCGTCTCTTAATCCAACACTAACAAGATATCTTTTATCATTAAAAAATCCCAATTTATTTACTCCTTGTTATCAATAAATCTGCATCACCTAAATTTTTTCTAAAAACGAATATAGTGAAATTTAAGACTAAAACCATACTTTACATTTTGGTAATAATCTTCGTATTTTTTCCTTTTCCTTTGTCGAGACAGAGATTATTGAATGATCAAGATGAAGATTTTTCAAATTTTGAAGATGTCTAATTTCTTCTGGAAAATGCGTAATATTATTACCGCCTAAACTCAAAGATTTTAGATTTCTTAAATGAATGATTTCTACTGGAAAGACATCAAGATTGTTGCGCATAAACTTTAGTTCTTGTAAGTTTTTCAGATGCGCTATTTCTTTTGGGAATGCTAACTGAGGATTATAACTCAAGTCTATTTCTCTTAAATTCTGGAGTTCCCCAATTGCGACAGGTAAATTTGTAAGTTGATTTTGACTCAAGTTTAATACCTGCAAACTCTTTAGTTGCCCTATTTCCTCTGGAATATCGGTTAATTTATTCTGAAAAATGCTCAACTCCTGAAGGTTTTGAAGTTGCTTAATTTCACTCGGAAGAGTTACAAGTTCATTATTATCTAAAATGAGTTTCTGTAAATTTTGAAGTTTTCCAATCTCTCCCGAAAGGATTGATAGGTCATTACCTTGTAGACTCAAATATGTTAGATTTTTTAATCGTGAGATTTCTGATGGAAGATCTTTGAGTTTATTTCCACTAAAATTAAATTCAACCAAACCTGTAAGTTGTTCGATCTCTTTGGGGAAGGCTACGAAGGGATTTAAACCCAAATTCAAAGTTCTTAAATTTTTGAGTTGTCCAATTTCAATCGGAAGGGTTTCTATATTGTTTTTAAATAAATTTAACGATCTTAAGTTTTGAAGTTTTTCGATATCTCTGGGTAAAGTTGCCAACTCCTGCCAACTTAAATTCAATTCTCGGACTTTTAGAGGATTGTCTAATGCTTTAGTTAAATCCGAGTAGCATCCCACCGTAGTCGCTTCCGCTTGTAGCTCGGGAAGAAGACAAAGAAAGACTAAGATTAAAATGCTTTGAAATAAATGTATGAGGGTTAAAAGAATACTTCGATGATTTATCGAAGAAAAAGTAATTAAAATCACAAGATCTCCTTTTCGAAACTAATGTTGTTTCAGTAAAAGGGTGTCCTGATTGAGTTGTTTTATTGCAAATTAAGTAGAAAAGAAAGAGTTATAAACGGAATTATTCGATCTGTAAATAAAGCCCGAGAGTAAAGATTACTTTCTCGCTTTCTATCAACCTAATCTCAACCGAATTAGAAGAGTTGATATTAGGAAGAAACAACTGACGGTTTGTTAGATTCTCAATACGATCAGAGATTACCCCGTCTACGAACAATTCCGCCGTAACCCCTTCGTTCTTTGTTAAACTTAACGATAATAGCTGTTCTTCAGGGTGATCGCTTGGAAGAACCGTTAAAGTCAATTCACGATCCAGTATTTTTCTGCTGATGCTTACTGGTCCCTGTTTACTCGGATCTCCACTCATGATAATACTCCTAAAATCAAGAGCGTTTTGATCTGAAGTTGTGACTACCACCTGATCGCCTTTAAATCGAACCAGGATACGCAAATAGTTAGATTCTTTTTTAGGAAGAATCGAAGATATTAAACGATCTTCTACTTCCTTAGGGATCTTTTGTCCTTTTGATTCCAAAAATAATGCCTCTTTCAGAGATACGTATTTCAAGAATGTTTCTTTCGATTCCCGTAATGAATATTCAACTAGTTCGCGGTCTTCAGCAGAAAGTTTGTTTTCGATATAGTTTCGAAGAAACTCTTCTGTAATTCGCTCGTGATCTTCTGGAGAGGTTCCCATTTAGTTCTTATTATTGCAGAGTGTCAGAATTTTCTATTAGTGTTTTGATCTTTTTCACGGCTCGACTGTGCATCGATAGAACTGTGTTTTGATTGATCTTTAACATTTCGGAAATTTCTCTGAATTTTAGTCCTCGAAAGCGAAAATAAATAATCTCTCGGGAGGTTAAATCCAAATTTGATATCAAGTCTTCAAAATTAGAGAACATCTCCTGGTAGAGCCTGTCAGCTTCGGATTTTTCCCATGCCTCCCAGGATTTCCGGATCATTGCTTGATCCATTTCCTCGTTTTCTATGAAGGATGCTTCTCTACGTCGCTGATTGCTTTTATATTCGTTTCTAAGGGTGTTTTTAGCTATCTGGATGATATAACTTCTAAATTCGGCTTCTGTTGATCCCTTAAAATTCCTTAGAAGACGATATTCCTCTTCGACCAATTTGATTAAGACTTTTTGAAAAATATCTTCCGAGTCATCCTTTCCATTTAGATTAACGATAGTTCCAGTCAGGATGCGATCGTATCTTTGGATAAACTCACGCCACGAAGATTCGTTTGATAAAATACAACCATCGATTATTCTACGGAATTCCTCGTTACTTCTATTCGTCAAAATCTACCTCTCAATATTAGAATTGTCAGAAGTGAGTTAAAAGCGGAATATATCAGTCAAAACGGAAATTGTCAAGCATAACTTGAGATCTAAATCTCTATATAGAAATTCAAATAAACTCGGAATTAAAAAACGAGGTAGGATGCATCAATGCGTTTTAAAGGTATTCCATTGCGCTTTGAATTTACAAGCTACGTACGCTTCAAGAATATGAAGGTGAAAGTTATCCGATTCTTGTATGAATGAAATTCTCCAATCTTTTCTCATTCTTTTTTGAACAGAAATTCCCAACGGATCAAAGTCTAATGTTTTTCGTTGCCCGATATGATTGTTTTCTTTTGCTGCAATTAGATAGGCCAGGCTTGCCGAAAAATGATTAGTCGAAAGAAAATGCTGTTTTATTCTAACAAGAACATTCTTTGAAATACCGACATATTGTACTTTATTACGAAAAGACAAAATATATAGTCCTTTAAAATCGATATTCTCTTTTTTCCCTTTAGAAACATCGAGCTCAACATCTGGAATCGTTAGATTTTTATTGAGAACATACTTACCTTTACTTTCTGAATAGGAATAAATATCAGAAAATTTAAAAGAAGCTGTCCTCGCTCTATTCGCTTTCTTTTTCGCAATATCAACTATGTCTTTAAAATCTGGAATTTCTTCATTTAAAAAATTTTTAGCCACCATTTCCCAAACCTATTTAGACTCATTATTATCAAATTTTATAAATTCATAATACTCTTTAGCTTTTTTCATACGATCATATGAGTAAACAGAAGGATGGGGCAAATTAAATATTGCTCCGTTATCAAAGAATCTTTTCATCCGATTCTTGACTTCATTGCCCCAAGAGATAATTCGATAATTTAAAAAACCTTCCTTGACCTTATTAATAATAGAGACAAGGCTTTCTGCCTTTTCTTCATACAATCTGTTCTCCAAAAAACTCCCGGACTGCCAACTATATGGAAACCTGTATCCAGGAATTAAATTAAACATTAATACAAGATTTTTTTCACAATCGAAATCTAACAAACATTGATTGTACTTTATACCTTCCTTAGTCATTGGATAGATTTGAAATATCGAATTAAACTCATATCCATTTCCGACAAGTGGATACCAATCATGGCCGATTATTATTAAAAGATTTGAAAGCGTTTTATTTCCATTCCAATTAAGGATTAAATCATCTGAGAATTTATTTAAACCTATTGTGGTACCAATCTCGGTCTCTCGAACCAATTTATTTAATGCATCAATTTCAGAAAACTCTTTCCAGTTTGCATTATTTATCTCTCCAGCAGCGTTAATTTTATTCAACTTATCCCTTAAACTTTTTACCTTTATTTCATTTTCGCAATACTTCTCTATCGGCTGCATAAAGTCAGATGTTATAAAAGGTAGATATCCGAGACTTTCATAGTTTCAATTTTTTATATCCGCGTATGCGTTATATTCATTAATGCATTCCCTAAATATTAATTTATAACGATCCAGAATAAGCTTAACTTGTTCCTCTGAATAAAATCCTTCTACTGTCATAAAATATCCTTACTTTTCAATTTTTAATAAATTCCGTTCCAACCTAGACTCTTCCAAAATGAGAAATTCTTTCGTTGAAAGATCGCAGCTTTTACAAAGAACTCGGAAATACCAAGAATGGACTGCCTTATCAAACCTTTTTGTAAAATCTAATCCGTACCGGTGATTACAGTTAGGACACACTTTCAAAGGGATTCCATTTGTTAAAAACTTAGTCATAATATTCTCTGAATTCGATTTATAATACTCAGACTTTCTACTGAGAAAGGATAACGGATATAATTTCATACTTTCCTTTGTAAAAATCATTTTCGAAATCCGTTACAAAGTACCAACCAAGACTTGGAAAATAATAACCACGACTTTTACTTCCTGGCGTTCCTTCTAACTTTGTCTTACAGGTAATCATAATCGCATTACCAGGGATGTTTTTATGAATTTCACTTGCTTGCATGACCTTTCCAGTCTTACAAGTGGATAAATATTCTGCATAATGGTTCTCTGATTTGATTTCAGTTCGATACTTTTCCCTGAAAGAAAATATTGTGTTGGGTCTTTCTAAATTACTCAGATTAGGAAGATTCACCTCCACTAACACTCGTTTATGCAATCCAGCGTTCGAAAGTTGCCACAATTGAAAAAAACCTAACAGGCTGAGTTCCTTAGCGCCATCTTGCCCCTCTTTCAAAATGTAGAGAGTATCAACACTTTTAAAATAATGCACTTCAATTTTAGGAAGATCCTTCTTTCCTTGAAATTCAGATTGAATCTGCACTACCATAGATTGTATTTTTAGTTTTGGAACTTGAAAGCTTTCAACACTTTTGCGAAGCTCCTCTTTCACAGAATTCGAAACTTCTGGATCACGATTTGTTGAATGTTTAAGTAAAATCGCCGTTGCAGAAGCAAACAGAAATGCGGCAAATAGTAGTTTAATTTTATTTGATTTGATTTGATTTGATTTGATTTCATTCACTCTACTAGGAAACCAAATTGTTTAATGTAAAGTTTTTTCTGAATCATATAAAATACAAATCATAATTCCGTAGAAAGCGAACCCTTTAAATATTGAATTGATTTAGGGATTTCTTGCAACTTTTCTATTCATCTTCCTCACCGAAACATCGCAAGCCTCATCCCAACTTTTCTGGTATCGATCAGGAAATTTACTTCTCGCAATTATCATTACTTTATTCCAATTTAAAAGATCTTGATTCCCTGGCTTTCTTAGATACCGTTTTCTTAACCTATCAAGTTGCTTTGCGATTTTATACTTTTCAACTTTAAAGTTAGGCTCTTGATTTTGATTTCTTCTTCCTTTTAACTTCTGCACTTGCATCCGGGAAGCATGAATCCAGAGTCCGTCTTTGATCTTAATGAACTTCCCTTGATTCATCTTTTTCAAAATCCGCGATTCAGTTTCTTGCCAAGCCGTATAAATATCATAGCTAAATTTAAGTTTTACTTTCTGTAATCTAAGATAACCTTTCCAAGGATCGACGTTTCTTTCACTTTTCTCTTTTAAAAATAACTGAAACAATTTGATCTTATTTCTGTTAAGACATTGGGACCACGTTCGTTCTCTTACATCTTCCCTAACCCTATACCAAGCCCATTTAATCCTTTGACAATGTCTGATTCGAACGGAATCGACAATATTTCGAATCCAATGATTAGGAAACTGATTTTCAGCCTTCCGATTTTTCAACTCCTTACCTTCTTCATTTTCTTTTCAGAGACAGAGTATCCTTTTTCAAATCCTCTAAAACGAATGATCTCAGCCGCTATTTCTATAATCTCTTCCTCGGAAATATGACGAGCAAGATAGGAAATTGTTTTGTCCACAAGGTAGTGGTTTTCCTTTTCAGAAATTCCGACTTTCTTAAACGGTTCTCTCAGTTCTATTTCAGCAGTCAACGGTGTTAATATTCGACCCGTTAACGCACACTTACGATCATATTTTTCGAGAAGTTCGTAAAAATCATTTGCAGTAAATTTAAACGTAGCTTTCGGTTTTATGTTCTTTTCTGTCTTAGCCATTCAGATCTCCTAATAATTCCATTCTTCGTTTCTTATTGATTCCGTATTTATTCCTTCCGCCAAAGGTAGGGTTCTCAAAAACAATATCGATGTTTTCCTCTACTTTTTCGTTGTTCTCATATTTGTCCCTATCAAACGTATAAAGGACATCAGGTAATTCAGAGATGAGTTTCTTAAGTATGAACTGTTTCCTCTCGTATTTGTTCTTTCCAACTTGTTTGATATCCGCGATTCCGAGTTTGGCCCACCTTTGGATAATTCGAAAGACCGGCATGTGCGTTGCTAATTCTTTAAAGTCGTGTTGCAATAGATTGTAATCACTTTCATAACTCATTTGATTCCAAATCGAATACGCAATGGAGTTATAGAACTTTTCTTTTTGTTTTCGAAGAATCGGACCTGATTCCATAAAATCCAAATAATCAATGTGAGCCTGTTTGAGTGGAAAGAAATGATTCTCATCGAACAAGAATCGGAATTTTTTACTGATACTTTTCCTGCTTCGACTGTGATCCGAATGAATTCTCGTGAAGGTCGTCGGCGATGAATAAAGTAGATTTTGTCTCTTTTTAAGAAGATTTATGGGTTCCTTGCCAGTTACACGGGTTTTGTTAGAAATCCTATACTTACTCCCTACATTCCGCAATATTCCTAACTTCTTCTTACCAACGAGCCTTTCTAAACCATAGACTCGAATCCCTTTCAAAGCCGAATATTCATTCAGATAAAGAATACTATTCTCTGGTCGTATATAACTGTAAGACGCTAAAAAAGAATACTTAATCGATCGCTGAGTTCCTTCAGCCACTTGAGTATGAATTCCATTCTCAGACCAGCGATTCTTTCCCCAGACATTTCTCTTTGTATCCTTAGCTCTTTTAGAATGATTGATACTTCTAAAGTTCTTGTTGTATCGTTCCATCCAAGGAATACCTTCATCCGCGAACAAAGGAACATCTTCAGGTAAGAAATCAAACAAAGGTTGAAGTGTTTTCTGCTTTTGATCAGGGACAGAGGATAGTATTACTGGACCACCTTTAATCGCAATCGTATGACAAAGAGTTCCGATCTGATATTTACCTCTCTCTTCAGCTACTGAATCTGTTAAATAGATAGAAGCTGTCTGACCTTTATGCTTAAATCTCTTCCGATATCCATTGGCTCTTTGAGAAGCTGAGAATAAGGCAAGCGTATCTGTATGAACAACTGGCTTGCCTTCAATAAAAGGCTTTAAATCCCCTGTTTCTGGCAGTTTTTTACCCTTCCAAGCTTTCTTTAGATCCTTGACCATTTCTTCCTTAATCAAAGGAATCAAATCGCTACAGAAGATCTGAAGCCTTCTTTTCAACAACGTTCCGGTATTCTTTGAAACTGATAACCTTCTACAGATTGCTGAAGCTGATAGACCTAATGGAAAGAGTTCAATTGACTCAATCAGTAAATAGCTAAATACCCATAATGGAAGTTTCAAATGTTCTAAAGGAGTTCCAGAAGTCCTTGATTCTAAATAATTACACTTAGGACAACGAATCACATTCTCTCTGGTAGAAACTTCTTTGCTAAGTGGAATTTTACACTGTGGGCAACTTTTAGGATAGAGAGTGGATAATAGATTCTTAGTGATTTGAGTATAATAGTCAGTATTTAAGTGAGGGAACTTTTGAGAAAAGCGATCTTTGGCCGACAGTGATTTAGATGGTTTAAAAGCGGAATGCGAAGGAGACTGGATATATTGTAGTGATTCTTTTCTTACAAAAGCTGTGGAAATCTCGGCTCCGAGGACGTTTCGCAGAAACGGGTTGGAGGTGGGATTTGGTGTTGTGCGAAATGTAAGAAAAGAATAACTACAATATATCCACAGTCAAGTAAGTCAGGTCGTCCGGGATCTTAGAAGAGGAAAAAGATTTCACCGTGGAAAGAATTTCTTCGTTCAAATTCCGGGGATTTCGGGAGAAATTATTCTTTAAAACTTCCAAAAGTCTGCGCTCTCCGAAAATTTCCCGTTGCGGACTCAAAGCTTCCGTAATCCCGTCCGTATAAAAAAAGAATCGATCTCCCGTTTTCAATGCGATCGTATAGGTTTCGGGTTCGATCGTTTTCATCATCCCGAGTATCATTCCTCTTCCTTTTAAAAACTCCGGCTCGGCCGGTTCTTCCCGAATCAAAACGGGGGGAGGATGACCCGCGATCGAATAGCGAAATTCGTCCCGTTCGAGATCGTACAAACATACGAGAGCGGAGATGAAATTTTTTTCCAAAACCTGAAACATCCGGTTGTTGAGTTCGGAAAGAATCTTGGAAGGTTCATCCAGTTTTCTGCTGAGTTCCAAAAACGAAACCTTGAGCATCGACGAAACCAAAGCGGACGCAACCCCGTGTCCGAGAACGTCGCAAAGAATGAACATTACCTTTTTCTCATCAAGAATATGATAGTCCAAGAAGTCGCCTCCAATCTGATCGACCGGAATATAAACCGAATTTACGGAAAGACGATGAATTCTTCCGTCGAGCTGCGGAATCAAACGCGTCTGAAGATTGGCGGCCATTTCCAATTCCTCGTGGAGAATCCGATTCTGCCTTCTGAGTTCGGCCGTTCTTTGTTCCACCTTTCCTTCGAGATTGGCGTTGAGTTTTTTGAGTTCGGCGTGCGCCCTTGCGTTTTGATACGAAATACTCACCGCGCCCGAAATCAAAAGAGCGAAAAATCCGTACTGCGATAAGAACATATTTCTTCCCGTAAGATTGTCGAGAACTACGTCGATGATCGCAAAGAGCGCGAGTAGTCCGACCCCGCCTACCATAATCAAGGCTTCCATCACCTTCTTTCTCAGTTCTTCGTAGAACATGGGAATCAAAAGAACGGCCATGAACACGAGAAGTCCCTGCCACGCATAAACGAGAAGCGCCCTTTGTGTTCCGTCGAGTTCGAGTAAATGCAGCGAACCGATCACAAGACTGGACTTCATTACGATCTTGGCCGCGGTCCCCGTTTTTTTACGGAACAACGCATACAAAAAATATAATATACAAGCCGGGAAAACGCTCTGCGAAGAAAAGAAGGATCTTGTCAAAAGCCCGAAGGGAACTTCGGCGTAGTGCATTTTGTGCAGAAGAGGAATTCTCCAGAAGACGAACAAAAACGCGGACAAGGAAAGAAAGATGCTCGCTCTCGAATGCCTGTTCAACGAATACGAAATCGACTGTTGCAGAAAAACTCCGAGAAACAAAACGATCAGCACGAGCTGCAGAGCGTCTTCCTGAATCAACGCATCCTTGAGTTCGTCAAAGTCGCCTAACTTGGGTATGCTGCGGAAGATCCCGCAGTGAAATCCTAATTCTCTGCATTCGATCTCGACTCGGATCGTATTCGGTTTTCCTTTTTCGATCCATTCCAAAGGAATCTTATACAATCGGCTTCGAAACCACGCCGCTGCATACGGATCGATTTCTCCCGTCTTTCCGATGAGCTTATCGTTGAAATAAACCTTGTCCGCGGATTGAATCCGATCCAGAAAAATTCCCTGGGAACCCGCGGGAGACATTAGCGGATATTCCACTCGAACTCTGTAAACGCCTTTGATCGGAATCTCGAAACCTTGATTCGTCAAACCGACTCCGGGAAGAATCATCTGAAAATTCTCTTTGCCTTCGTGTTTGAATTCCCAACCTTCGTTGAGAGGTTGTACTTTTTCAGGATCGATCGGGTTCGAGTATACGTCGAAAGCGATCAGACATAATAGGAAATATCCGAAGAGAATCGGTTTCATAGGGAAGGAGGCATCAACCTATTCCCGCGCGGATGGATGTAAAGTGAAATTTAGATCGAAGGAATCAAATCAAGCGCGTCGTTCGGAATCTCGCTCACCGCTTTCGACAAAAGATCGCTCGTATAATTCGAATACATGTTCTCCGTAAGAATTCTTCGGAAACTGCGCGCTCCTTTTTCTCCGTGAAACAAACCGAGCATGTGACGAAGCGCGTGATGCGGTTTTCCGCCCTGCTTCTCTTTGAGAATCACTTCTTCAATGTATTCCTGCATGCGTTCCACGACTTCCCTTCTGCTCAAGGAAGGTTTGTCGTCTCCGTAAAACAGAGAATCGATTTCGGAAAATAGATACGGAGTTTCGTAGGCCGCGCGGCCGATCATCACGCCGTCGTTCCACCGAAGTCGTTCCTTCATTTCGGATAGCGTTCGGATTCCTCCGTTGATCTCGATCAAAAGATCGGGGAATTCTTTCTTTAAGGTTTCTACGTCCGCATAACGCAGAGGAGGAACTTGACGGTTTTGCGCCGGTGAAAGTCCGCCTAAGATCGCGATTCTTGCGTGCACGATAAATCGCCTGACGCCCGCTTGGCGAACACAATCGATAAATCGAACTAAATCCTCGTAGGATTCTTTACCGGGAATTCCGATTCTGCATTTCACCGTTACCGGAATCGAAGTAACCGCGTCCATCGCGGATACGAGTTCCGCGACCCGTTCGGGTGTTTCCATCAAACACGCACCGAAGTTTCCTTCCCGAACCCGATCGCTCGGACAACCCACGTTCAGATTGATTTCGGAATACCCGTAATCTTCGCAAATTTTAGAAGATTCCGCGAGTGAGTTTGCGTCGTCACCGCCCAACTGAACCGCAAGAGGAAGTTCTTGCGCGCTGTACGACAAAAAGCGATTCCGATCTCCCCGCAGGATCGCGCCAGTGTGAATCATCTCCGTATAAAGAAACGTATGTCTGGAAATCAGTCTTAAGAAATATCGGAAATGACGATCCGTCCAATCCATCATCGGCGCCAAAGAAACAGGGGTTGGCTTCGGAATTTTAGAAGTCGGAACGATCATGTAAGAGCTCGCTACCAGAATTTTTTTGCAAGCCGCTTCGGTCAAGGAACCTCCTCGGCAATTACGGCTTGGAAATCGGAAAGAATCGGAAAAGAATGTCCTGACCGATGGATTTTCTCCGGACGAAACGCAAACGAATCACATACAAGCGATGGATTTTCCTATCGCTCGCAGGATTCTGTCTCGGATGTCTTTCATCCTGCAAAACCTTAGAATCCTTTTTCGAATCGATCATTTTGACCGGAGGCGTGGACTCCACCCAATTGAATTTTTTCGCGAAATACAATCCCTTGGAAGAATGGATTCGTTCCAACGGAGGACTTAAGGTTCCGGAACGGGACGTCCGCCCCGTAAATCACGATCCTCCGAAATCGGTTCCATTTTACACGATCGGTTCCATCCCGAGAAGACTTCCCGGCGCGCCCTATTCCGGTTATTTAGCCGTCTTCAATTACTTCGCGTACGGTTTTACCGTGACATCCCCGAGAACGTTCCGAGGAGATCTTTTGAACTTTCCGGACGACGGGAGAATTTCTTCCAATCTGTTGGAACAGACATTTTTCGGATTGTATCCGCTTCCCGATCCTTTCGGAAGAAAGGCGGAATATCTCTATATGGATTACCAAGCCTATGCGACCTTTTATCTCGGTTTTATCGCTTCGCAAAACTGGAACTTCGGAATCGGCGTCAACCTGGGTTACAGCGTTTACGATTTCGACATATTAGAAAAAGGTTATAGAGTTTCTACGGCGAGAAATCAGACCAGGGCCATCGCCGGGTTCAAATTGTTATACGAATACAATATCGGCCGGTTTTTCGAGGATACGATCTTTTATAACGTCTATCTTTATTTGGAAGCTTCGACCATCGGGAACATCGAGAACAGCGATCGGGACTCGTTCCATATAGGAAACTTCGGGAAAACTCCGATCACACAAACCATTCCCGCCTCCAATGCGGAAGGGTATCACGATCTTTATCTGACCATGTCCACGCTTCGAATCGGAGTCCGCAAAGAAATCCAGTTATCCAGACCGACTATGGACGATCTTCTCCGCAAAGACAGAGAACCCCCCAAAGAATCCGTTCCTCCGAAAGAAACACAACCTCTGCCTCCGAGAATTTAATGCTTTCCTGGAAAGAAAATTTAACCCCCGTATCTGCCGAGTTCGACGACATTTACTTTTCCCCGGAAAACGGACTGAAGGAAACCGAACACGTCTTCATTCAGGGAAACGATCTTCCCGAAAGATGGAAGAATTCGAATATTCAAAATTCGTTTAGCATCTTGGAGCTAGGGTTCGGAACTGGGCTGAACTTTTTTACGACCTGGAAAGAATATCTCGAATACAAGGACCGGTTCCGCCTCCATTTTTTATCGATCGAAAAATTTCCTCTTAAAAAGGAAGAGATCACCAAGGCCCTTTCCGTTTTTCCGGAATTGAAGGAAATCACGGACGAATTTCTGAATTCGTATCGAGACTTGATACCCGGAATGAATTACTTTCGTTTTTTGAACGGGAGAATCCATCTTACCCTGTTTCTGGGCGACGTTACCGATGCGTTACGCGAAATTTCCGGCAAAGCGGACGCGATATTTTTAGACGGGTTCGCTCCTTCCAAAAACCCGGATATGTGGCAAATCGAAACTCTACAAAATCTCAAAAACTTCTGCAAAATCGGGACCACGGTTTCCACGTTTACGGTCGCCAGAATCGTTCGAGATTCCTTGTCGGCCGCCGGTTTCACCTTGGAAAAACGTCCCGGCTTCGGGAGAAAACGGGAAATGTTGACCGGAAAAATCACGGAAGACGCATTCGAAAATTATAATATACCTCCGAACGAATCGGAAACGTTCCGTCAAACGTCTTCCCCGAACGAACTTGAATCAAAAATTGACGGTCAAGATCGAAAGAATTTCTTTTCCGAAACGGCCGAGCTTACCCCCTCGGAAAAACCCTGGTGCGTTCGGAATTATCCGAAAACGAAAATCGAAACCGCCGTGATCATCGGAGCGGGAATTGCGGGATCCGCTCTCGCCTATTCCTTATCCCAGCGCGGAATCAGAGTGACTTTGATCGATCCGTCCGGAATCGCCAACGAAGCATCGGGAATTCCCAGCGCGATCTCGCATCCGCACCTTACGAAAATTCCCGGAGCCGTCAGCTCATTCACGTTACGCGCCTTTCGATACGCGCTTCAGTTCCTTTCTTCGTTTGCAAACGAGAATGAATTCAAACCTTGTGGACTCTTTCACGGAGTCACGGAAGAAATGAATTCGGAACGATTTCGAAACGGCATAACAAATCATCGCCTCTCAGAAGAGATCGTATCCTGGATTTCGAAACATCAAGATCAGTCGAACGTCAAAAAGGACGATCCGACCAAAATCCGAAGCGCACCGCTGACCGAGGAGATTGGAGAAGGAATTTTTTTCCCGAAAGGATTCTGGACCCAACCCGCGGCGATCGCGAAAAAATGCGCAAAACAACCCGGAATCGAATTCATACAAGCGGCTGTGACCGAGGTCGTTCGGTCGACTCCGACATCGCCGGGCAATTCGGAACGTCCTTCCTGGAAACTCAAACTCCAAAATACCGACCGGGAAGTACATTCTGATTCTATAATATTCTGTAATTCTCATTCGATCGGAGAACTGCTCGCGCCCCTATTCGACGGAAAAGAACCCTTCCCGATCAAAAAAGTCCGCGGACAACTTCTCGTTTTGAAAGAAACGAAAACTTCCTCCGAATTGGAGCACATTCTCTGCGCCGAACACTACTTTACGCCGTCCATTCACGGAGAACACGTCTTGGGTTCCACCTTTGACGAATTCGATCTAGACCGGAATCCGCGCCCCAAAGACACGGAACAATTGCTCGAATATCTTCGGAACAAATATCCGAGTTTACACTGGGATCAAGGCTCCGTTCTTTCCGAGCGGGTCGGATTCCGCGCGCAAACACCGGACCGTTTTCCCGTATTGGGACCGGTCTTTGATCCGAGAACCTTTGCGACAATCTACAAGGAAATCGAACTTCCCCGCAACCGATCCAAAAAATATCCTCGTTTACAACCGATCCCCGGCCTCTATGTTTTCGGAGGATTGGGCTCCCGAGGAATTTTAAGTTCTTTTTTGGGTGCGGAGATTCTCGCATCCTTGATACTGGGAGAACCCGCTCCCGTCGAATCGTCCCTACTGGAATTTTTGCATCCCGCTCGGTTCCTCTATCGGAAGGTTCGCAAATGACATGAGTTCGCGGTAACTTAATTCGATGAATTCGCCGGAAAACAATCACATTCAAAATTTAGAATCTTCTTTGAAGGAAGTATGGGGGCTGCCCCGTTTCCGCAAAGGTCAAAGAGAAGCGATCGAATCCGTTCTAGTCGGGAACGATACGTTGGTCATTCTTCCCACCGGAGGAGGAAAATCGCTGATCTATCAATTGCCCGCGGTTCTAGACGAATCGACTTTAACGCTCGTCATTTCTCCGTTGATCGCGTTGATGAAGGATCAAGTCGATTCCCTCAAAGCGAAAGGGATCGCCGCCGAATACTGCAACTCGACGCAGGACGATCTCGAACAATTGAGAATTTTGAGCCGCGCCGCCACGGGTAAAATCCGCATCCTTTATCTTTCCCCCGAAAAAGCGCTGAGCAGACAAGTATTCGAAATTCTTCCCAAACTTCCTTTGGGAAGAATCGCGGTCGACGAAGCGCATTGCGTTTCCCAATGGGGGCACGACTTCCGGCCGGAATACCGCAAACTCTACGAACTGAGAAATAAATTTCCGAAAAAGATTCCAATCATCGCGTTAACCGCCACAGCGACGTCCCGAGTCGTCAAAGACATATCGGATTCTCTCGGTTTAAAAGAACCGAATCTGATCAAAGGAAGTTTTTATCGCGAAAATCTCAACTTCTCGATCCGATTTCCGCAAAACGAAACCTCGAGAGAAAGCGAACTTCTCAAACTTCTCATCCAAGGGAACTTTCAAAAAACCGCGAGCGGAAGAGCGATCATCTACTGCGCGACAAGACAAAAGGTGGAATCGGTTTACGAATTTCTAAAGAAGAACGGATTCAAAGTCGGAAAGTATCACGCGGGAAGAACGGATTCCAGCAGGGAAAAAACGCAGGACGGTTACAGCGCGGGGAAGACGAACGTGCTCGTCGCAACGAACGCGTTCGGAATGGGACTCGACAGTCCCGATGTCCGCCTTGTGGTCCACTATCAATCTCCCGCGTCTTTGGAAAGTTATTATCAGGAAGCGGGACGAGCGGGACGGGACGGAAAGTCCTCGGATTGTATCCTCTTTTATCACCCGTCCGATCTCGTGACGCAGAGTTTTATCATCGGAAAGGAAAGCAACCGTAAGGGTGGAGAAACTCTTCTTTCTTTCGTGAAAGAATATGCAATTTCCGGCAAGTGCCGTCAGCAGATTCTTTGTTCGTATTTCGGAGAGGAAATTTCCGCTTGCGAAACCTGCGACATCTGTTTGGAAAAGGAAACTCCGAATTCTTCTGCGGAAAACGGAAGAGAACGATTCCTAAAACGCGAAGAGGATAAAAAACAAAAAAGGGAAGAAAAGGAACGATACGATTTTTCGGACGAAGAATTGAATACGATCGAGGAAGTTCTCGAACAAATCCCCGGCAAATTCGGCAAACGAATGATCGCGGGAGTTCTGCGCGGCTCGAGATCGAACGAAATTCTCAGAAAGAAATTGGATCGTTTATCCCAATACGGATCGCTGCGATCCGTTCCGGAAGAAGCGATCTTAAAGACTCTCGACGAATGGATCGCGGAAAAAAAAGTCAGAATCGTCGGAGATAAATATCCGAAACTCATTCTCGCATCGACCGTAATCGTTAGAACTCCGCGCAAAAAAAAGGATCCGAACGAACAAACCGACGCCGAAAAAAAATCCCTTCCCGCAAAAAACGTAATCCAGGAATTAAAGAATTATCGGGATCGAGAAGCAAGGCGCAGAAAGTGGAAGAAGTTTATGGTGCTTCAAAATCCGGTCATCGTTCAGATCGCAAAAGCCATGCCCGAAACGACGGAAGAACTTTCCCTCATCAAAGGAATGGGTTCCGCCAAGGTTGAAAAATTCGGAAACGATATTCTACGTATATTAGAAAAGTGGAAATAAATTCGGGCAACATTTCCGCGGTTCGATTGTATTTTTAGACCGGATTCGTGGTAGTTCCCACAACGCGGACCTTGTTACGGCTGATTCTACCGTTTTAGAACAATTTGTGGTAGTTCCCACATTTTTCAATTTTCTTCACAGTGGACGAGCTTCCAATCTATCGTCGCGACCGGTAAGCCGCCGCTCAACATCCGGAGTTCCGACTTTTTTCAAAAAAGCTTCTCTTTTTAAGTTTATACAGTTATAACTTGAACTGTACGCAAACATCACTTTCACATTGTTACCAAAACCGAAGAAAGCTTTTTCTCAAATCCTGTCTCAGTCGTCTTGGAACCTCTCTATATTTCTTTCGTGATTTCATTGGAGGTTTTACACGATGAAACAAAATAAAAAGAAACATAACGGAAGAATGATACAGGTTACGGCTTTTGTAACCGCATTGTTGTTCACGATCACGAGTTGCAAGAAGGATAAAAAGGACGATACCTTGGAGCTGTTGTTGGCCGCTTCGGTTTTAAACGGACCGAACGGAACGGCGACATTTAATTTTTCCAATACAAACGGTTTGCTCGCGGCAAGAACTCAAGATTCTTCCCATTTTTTAACTCTTCCGAACTCGATCGGAGTAGGTTCCGGATTTCTAACGGATTTGGGCGGGGAAGATCCGCAAACGTACGGAGACGGGGCCGGTGATGGATTCAATGATAAGTTTTTAACCCCCGAAGCAGTGGGAATTCAAGTCTGCAAAATCGTAGCCTATAAATCCGTCGCGAAAGGCGGTCCCGAAAGAGGAAAAGAGACATTAGAAAATGCTAATTTTGTTTCCTTTGACATCGCGGGAATGCTTGGAATACTCAATCTCATGATGCCGAACGTCGGTCCTTGTCCTGGATTTTTTCCTGCGGGAATTACTCAGATCGAAAAAGCAAATCCGATCTCAATTCCAATTCGACAAATTCCTGAGAGTGAAAGAGGAGACTATGATCGAGTCGGCGTCGTAGCAAGAGCGTTTACATATTATTTTAAATCCGCCGACGTCACCGAAAATTCCTATCGATATGTGGATCTAGTATTGAATAACCCGAAAATCGAAGGAATCACACCGCCTGCGGGAAGTCCCGGCGCTTCCGGCGTCGTTTGGGGAAATGCGGAAAGAGGCGATGTCGTTTCTCCGATCTTTACGAAAGACTGTTACGCGTCTTACATGACGAGTCCAAGTTTTATATTCCAGGATCTCGCAACCGTCGAGGAAAAAAGAACGCCGCGTATGGGCTGTAATTTTCTCGAAGGATTCGTAGATTCTGGAAGCGGTTCTTTTATCAACGGGATCGGGTCACAGGAACAATTTACAAGACCGAACGACTTCCTAAACGCACCGATCGGTAGTGTCGCGACTACGGATAAGTCGAAAAAACTGAAATTTAGAACTCCTGCATCCGCGGCCTCCTTGGGGACAAACGATCCTTACATTCTTGTAGTCGACCTTGACGCTTCGAAAGGAACGAGCGGAAGCCTTCTGTTCAACGTCTCCGTAGATAAAGTCCTCTTCTGGGACTCCGCAGCCGGAGACAACGTATTTTCTCCGCAATCGGACGCGGCGGACAGACCGAACGCAACGAGCGGATCGGATAACCTGACAAACACCGCGAGAAAAAACCTGATCTTTCGCTTACCGACGATCCTAAGTCAGACGAAGTGAAAGAAGTCCGAACATTTCGGAACCTATGAAATCCGGAAAGGATCCGATCTTTCCCGCAAGCAGAACACAGAAAGGAGCGTTACGCCCCTTTCTGTGTTCTTATTTTAAATTCTCAATGAAAATCAATGTCATGTTCAATATGCAAATTATAAAATATTTTCTTTTGCAATATCAAAATGCCACAGGAAAGAATTTCTTCTTCTCAAAAGATAAAGTAGAGGATTCCGAAAAATTTATGCCTCGATCTAAATCGTATTCTATTTCCATCATGCAAAAAATGAAATTATCCTCGGTCGACTTCCGATCGGAGCTGTGTTTCCTATTTGTATCCAACGGGTTAAAATGAAGTTAAGTCAAGATCACGATTTTTCCCTGTTTTATCGAAACTACAAAGATTCCATCTATAAGGTGATTCGATTTCTCGCTTCGGATCCGGAAGAAGTGGAAGACATCGCTCAGGAAGTTTTTTTGAATCTTTACAAAGCATTTCCTAATTTCACTCCCGAAAGAGGAAGCTTTTATACTTGGGCGGCTGCGATCGCAAAAAATACTTACTTTACGTATAGAAAAAATCGGAAGAAAGATCTGTTATTACAGGGAGACGGACCGATCGAGACCTTTCGAGTGGAAGACGACTTTATCAAAAACGTCGAGGCGAAAATCGTAGAGGAAGAATTGAGAGAGGTAATCTCTTCTCTTCCCGAACCCGAAAAAAGCATTATTTTGTTAAAAGAAATCAACAACTACACTTTGGAGAAAACATCACAGGCGTTAAACATTTCAACGAGGACCGTCAGCAGAAAACTGTTAAAAGCGTTGGATCTGCTCAGAGAAGAATTAGAAAGAAGAAAAGTGGCTTTGTAATTATGGAAAGAAAAGATCTACACGAAGAATTCGAAGAACTGATGTCTTTATTTCTCTTCGGCGAAACGACACAAGAGGAGAATCGGAAATTAAACGAAATCATCGATCTCGATCCGGAACTCAAACGAAGATACGAAAACTACATTCGAACACAAGCCGGTTTGAAAGAACACAAACTCGAACTCGAAAAACTTCTTTTCGAAAACGCGAAACAATCCGGTAAAACAAGACTCCTTCAAGCAAACTATAGAAATCCGTTTTTAGCCGCCGCGGCGTTGGTCTTTCTAGTGGTCTCTCTGACTTTGATTTTCAGAACAAAAACGACACAATCTACGGAAGGGATTCCGATGGAAGTCTCGGGGAACTGCGCTCGGGAAAAACTTCTTTCGGATTGGATTCAAACCGATCCAAACTCCTTTTGCGATGTAAAGATCGACGGAGCGGCAGGAAGCGTCCATTTCAGAATCTTTCCGAACTCGAAGATTCGAGTTTTAAATCTGGCAAAATCGATCGAAGAAAGTAAAACGGAAGGATATAAACTTTCCCTCTTTCTGCAAAAAGGAAATCTTTTGTTAAACGAAGTCATTTCCGATCCGCAAGGAAAGACGACTCTCTACATCGACGGAACCTCGATCCGATTGACCGGAACCAAGGTGTGGATTCAAAAGGAAGAAGGAGGATTCAAGATCGATGTTTGGGACGGGGCTGCGGAAATCCGTTCGGGAGTTCGATATCTGCTTCCTTTCGTGCTTAATGCGGGTTTGGAAACGTCCATACGCGAATCGGAAGCAACGATGATCAAAAACGATCCGAAATTGAAACTACCGCTCGAAGAAGTATTTAAAGACGTGTTTCAAACGAGAATCTCGAACGCATCGCTGGAAACCGATTCGCTCTCGTTTACGAACGATTCTTCCGAAGACTCGCTTTCCATTTTAGAAAAAACGAATATGGATCCGCGGAAAACTTCTCTTCTTCTGGAAAAAATCCAAAAGAAAATCGAAACCGATTTATCCGGCAAGAAACCGACCGTCCTAAGCAAGGAACACATTCAAAATTTGGAACGTTTTTCGGAGCGATCGGAAAATTCAAAGTCCGCCGATATCGAACTTCCTCCGAAAATCGAAAAGAAACCGGAAACATTCTCGATTTCTAAATTTCCAGAGTCGACCGAACGCCTATCCGAAACCAAAAAAGAAGAACCAGCACAACCCGTGCGTTTAGGAAACAAAACGATTCGACTCAAGGACGGGACGGAACTCAAAGGAAGCGTAACTCAATACGGTGACAAATACGTCGTCGAAATCGAAGGCAGAAAAAAAACGGTCTCATCCAAAGAAGTTGAGTCGATCTCGTTTTGAACGATTCGGAGCAAATGCGGTTTAAGAATTCCATCGGAAAAATTACGGCTCTTTTTCCGGGCCTTTGTTGTCTTTATTTCTTACTACATGCGGGAAAAATCGAAGCCGACACGATTCTTTTAAAGGACGGAAGAACGCTAGAAAACGTGAAAACTTCCCTACGCGAAGATCACGTCTTAGTGGAAGAAGAAACCGGTAAAACGGAAAAAATCGATTTAACGGCGGTCGAAAAAATTCTCATTGCCGAAGTCAAAAAATCCGAACCGCCGAAGGAAGAACTTAAGAATATTAAAAAGTTCTACTTTTCCATCGGATTTTCCGAATGGAGAGCGAATGTCGCGGATAAACCCGACGTCAGCCGAGGTTACAATGTCTTGGATTTTTTCACCACAGTCGTAAATATCGATCCCTACTTAGAGAAAAAATATACGGTCGAAGTCCGAACGATTTCCGTTTCCGGAGAATATCGCAAAACCAGAAATCTCGGTTTTTCTCTCGGTTTGGAACAAAGCTCGTTTTCCTTTCCGGATCGAAGCCTATCTCCGTTTCTCGGCATTCTTTCGAGCGCCAATCTCAATTCTTTGCCGGAATATCAAAATCTTGCGGGACTTGCAAATTTCGGAGTTTGGACCGATCCGCATTTCGGCGATTTCAAACGGAATCGGCAGGCAGGTAGTCCGTTTCGAATCGAAACCCTTTCCCTTTTGCCGAGCGCAAAATACTACGTTCCGATTTCCGATTCGTTGTTTTGGTTCGTACAAACCGGATTCGGAATCGGAAAAAGTTATCAGAGCGGAATCTATTCCGGCTCCGTTCTACAAACGGTTTTGTTTGCGGGAACCGGATTCCAATGGGAATCCGATTCTTATTTTTTGAATGCGAATGTCCAATACAGACAAACGGAATTGATCGCGTCCGCGCGTTCGTATCGATTCAGCGAACCGGCCTTCGCGATCAACTTCGGATTCAAGCTCTGATCGATACGATCAGAGCGTTTTTAATATTCCGACCGTAAATGCAGGCAATCGAAACGATTTTCGGTCGGTCAAAAACGGATCATTCTAAATTTAGAATATTATAATTCCGGAAATAAACTCGGTTCGTCTTCGGCTGCGCTCGGATGAGAAAGGCTGATTCCCAAAAGTCGAATCGCCTTAATCGCGGTTTGTCTTCCGTCCTTGGTTTCGAAAAATTCCTCGAAAAGTTCCGATGCTACGGAAAAAAGTTCCTCCGTCGTATAGATCGTCTCGGGCAAGGTTTTGGATCTTGTCTTTAAACTGAAATCGTGGAATTTGATCTTTAAGGTCAAAGTCCTTCCGGAAAAATCCCTTTTTTTCAATCTTCGCTCCACCTCGACGGCGACTTGTTTCAATTGATAGAGCAAATCCTCCTTATCGATTCGATCCTGCTCGAACGTATTTTCGGCTCCGAGAGATTTTCTTTCGCGGGAGGACTGGACTTCACGATCGTCTTCTCCTCTGGAAATCTTATAATAGTAGATTCCCATCTTTCCGAAGTGACGGATAAGTTCGTCTATGTTTCTGTCACGCAGATCTTTCCCCGTGCGGATTCCGAGTTCTTCCATCTTTTGAGCCGTGACTTTCCCGACTCCGTGAAAACTCGCAACCGGAAGAGGATCGATAAACGAAATCACTTCTTCTGGACGAACGACCATAAGACCGTTCGGTTTGTTTTTTTCGGAAGCGAGTTTTGCGATGAACTTGGAATTTCCGACTCCGGCTGAGGCGGTCAGGTTGGTACGTTTAAAAATTTCGGCTCGGATTTCCTTTGCGATCGTCACCGCAAACGGTATATTCTTTTTATTGAATGTAACGTCCAGATATCCTTCGTCGAGAGAAAGCATCTCCACACGATCCGTGTATTCCAAAAAGATTTCGCGGATCTGCCTCGAAACCTCCTTATACACTTCAAAACGCGGAAATACGAAAATGGCTTGAGGTGCGAGTTGCGCCGCTCGGGAACTGGGCATCGCAGACCGAACTCCGAACTTTCTCGCCTCGTACGATGCGGCGGCGACGACGGATCTGCTCGTGGGAGGTCCGCCTACGATCAAAGGTTTTCCCTTGTATTCCGGGAAATCCCTTTGTTCTACGGAAGCATAAAACGCATCCATATCCACATGAATGATTTTGCGCGGCTCCATACGGTTTCGGTCAGACTATAAACTGCTAAACATTTGTAACGTCTTTTTTCAAAAGCCGTTCCTTTCCTTCCGTTCGGATCAAAGTCAAAATTCGAACGGAACAGGCTCCGTTGGAGATCAGAATTCTCGCGATTTCATTTGCGGACGCACCCGTCGTAAAGACGTCGTCGATCACGAGATAGTCTCCGTTCAACTTACCCTTATACTCTTCTTTGATTCGAAATGCAAGCCTTGCGTGAATAAAACGATCGGCAAAACTTTTGCCGGCTTGTTTTTCCAAACTGATCTTTTCGATCGGCACGATTCGAGGGATGGAAAGAATTTTCCCGATTCTTCCGATCGCAAAGTCGCAGGATTCGAAACTTCTCTTTTTGTTCGGGGAATACCATTTCGTCTTTGTGGAAGGCATTGCGACAAGTCCCGTAAAGTTTACGTTTTTCCAAGATCTCAGTTCTTTTTTTAATCCGACACAGAGATAAACGGAAAGAAGATAGGCGGACCTCAATTTGATCGAATTGATCGCCTTTGCCAAAAAGGGAGTTCGGCTGTGCAGAAATTTCAATTCCTCAAAGAACACGTTCCTCGAAAAACAGAAGGCGCATTCTCCGTTTGCCGAAGGTTCTTTACAAATTTTGCATAAACTTTGTCGATCGATCGGATGCGTTGCCTGTTCGCGGTGACAAGATTTGCAGATTCCGATCTTTGAGGAAAAGAAATCGTATCTTCCACAGAACTCGCAGCAAACGGGAAGAAAAAAATCCAAGATGAAAAATCGATTCATACTTGTCGCAGTTCCGCAACTCGTCGCGAGAGAATAAAAAAGCCCGGAAAATCCGGGCTTTTTTCAATTCAGTAAATTTGAAATTCTTACTTTTTAGGAGTGGATGGTTTTGTAGGAGCGGGCGCTGGAGCCGGTGCGGGAGCCGCAGACTCTGCTGGTTTACTTCCGTTGGATCCGGCTTCCACCTTACGAATTTGAGTTGTCGGAGGATTTACGTCCACCGCAAAGCTGACTCGTTTCGTTTCGCTTTCGTTTCCTACGTTATCGATCGCTTTCGCTTCGATCGTGTGTTCGCCTTGAGCGTCGATCGTGATCGGTTCCGCGTAAGGAACGAAGTCAGGCGCGTTATCCACTTTGATCAGAATTCTTTTGATTCCGGATTGTCCGTCCAACGCTTTGATCGTGAAAGAGTTTCCTTTTCTGGAATACGTTTTTCCGTCGATGATTACCAGAGGAGTGTTTCCTTGGATTTCCACTTCGGGTTTTACATCGTCCAGAGTCACAACGAGAATCGCCTCGGAAGAAGAGTTTCCCGAGTTGTCCACCGCGGAATACTTAATCAGGTTCACACCCGCTTTTTCCAATTTGATCGGCTGATTGTCGTATGGTCTCAAATCTCCGCCGTTGATGGAGTATTTTACTTCCTTCACTCCGGAAAGAGCGTCGGTTGCGGTAATGGTATAGGTTACGTTTTTGGATCCGAAGTTGTATCCTTCGAGATTGTAAAGAATTTCGCTTGGAGCGATCTTCACGGTCGGAGCGGTGTTGTCCACAACGACTACGAGAGCCTTAGCCGGTTCTTTGTTTCCCGCTTTATCGACCGCTCTGTAAGTAAGACGGTTTACGCCTTCTTTAAGAATGGTGATCGGAGAAGTATATTTTGCATAGTCGGCTTCGCCGATTTTGTATTCGATATAATCCACCGTGCTGGAATCGTCTTTTGCGGAAATTTCAAAAGAGCTTTTGGAGTTCACATAAAGATCTGCGTTCTTTACTTCGTCTCCTTGAGACGTTCCACCGGAGTTCTTAGCGGTTGTAGTCGGAGGCGCTGAGCTTCCGGATTGTCCTTGTGTATTTGCTTGAGGCGCTGAGCCTTCGTCCAGATCTTCCTGGGCAATGAGCGCCACGGACATGGACATTAAAAAAGCGATTGCGAGTCTTACGAGAGAAGAACCCTTCATTTTGCACTCCTGTGATTGGATAAATTAGTTTTTTGACGATATTCGGATAGTGGAAACCTTTGGAAGGAGCGTGTCAACCGATTCTATGAAAAAAAAATCCTTCTCTCGCGTTCCTTGGACCCGGAAACAAAATCACTTGTTAGTCGCGGCACTTCTTTTGATCCGATTGTCCGTTCCCTTGCATGCGGAAGAAAAATCTTCGGCGGAAATTTGGAAACAAGTTGTGGTGGAAGATTTTGAAACGAAGGAATGGAGTTCCAAGAATCTGAAGACCCGTCTTCCCGCGGAATATTTTCCGGACATACGAACTTCTTCTCTTTTGCTGAGTCCCGAAAGAAACTCTTCCCGAAGTCTTCTCTTGGAAGTTCCCGCTGAAAAGAATCAGTCCTTCGAAATTCTTTGGGAACAATCCTGGAAGACGAAAGGATTCGTTCAGGAATTTCAATTTCATATCTACTCTTCCGGTTCGGGAGCTTCTCTTTATATTCTTCTGCGCGATTCTACTTTAGAAGTTAAGAAAATTCTAATTACTCATCTCAGCTTTGAAGGTTGGAAAAAGATTCGGCTCAACGTGATCCGAAAGATCAGACAGGAAGATATCGTTTTTACGAAACAGAATCCGGTCGAATTTTTGGGTTTGTTGTACGAGGCGCCTTTCGAAATGAAACGAGGCACGAGGGATTTGTTTGCGATCGACGACATTCTCGCGATCGTTCGCGACAAGAATCGAATGTTTCAAGGCGATAAGACTTTGGTTAAGTAATCGGCAAACGGACAAAAAACGTGGTTCCCGAGGAAGAAGTCTCGAAGCGGATCGTTCCTCCGTGGGTTTCGATGATCCGTCTTGCGATGTCCAAACCGAGTCCCGATCCTTCTCCGGGAGCCTTGGTCGTAAAGAACGGCTCGAAAATTCTTTCCTGAACCAAGACCGGAATTCCCGGGCCCGTATCCGTTACGGAGATTTCCACGTCGTTATCTCCTTTGAGCGCGATTCCGATCGTCAAACTTCCCTTAAAGGACATCGCTTGAGCCGCGTTATAAACCAGATTCGTCCAGACGTGAATCAGATCGTCCGCATAACCTTGAATAGGCGGAACGTTCTCGTATTCCCTATGTATCTCCACTCCCACTTTGAGTTGATTCTGATAGATCGTAAGAACCGTTTCTATGCTTTCCGCTAGAACGACCGGGGTTTTGACTCCCTCACCACTCCAGTGCGTGAACTTTCGGAGCGCGTAAACGACCTTGGAAGTCCGATTCACGGACATGTCGATCAGCTTGGAACTTTGGGCCGCTTGGATTTCCTCGATTGCAAAGTGCAGGAGGGTTTGCGCGTTCTTGTCCGAAAACAGATTCGGAAATTCGTCGGGAGAATTCTCCAATCCGGATTCCACCAAATCCTGAGCCGAAGAATGCGGATTTTCGAATCCTTTCGTTTTGAGTTTGATTTCCAATTCCTTGATTCTTACCCGCGCCTCTTTCGGCGAAACGATCTCCCGATCCTCTTTTCCCTTTTTCAGAAAAAGATAAAGTTCGTCTAACACCGATTTGTTTAAGTCGCGGAGAATTCCCGAAACACGGGTCATTCGATCCGTGGAACGTTCGAAGTAATTCTGGATCGAGTCGTTTGCCGCCTTGATGACTCCGATCGGATTGTTGATCTCGTGCGCGATCCCGGCGACTAACTGTCCTAAGGCGGCCATCTTCTCCGAGATGATCAATTGGTTCTGCGTTTTTTTTAAGTCCCGGAGAATTCCCTCGAGTTCCTGTTTTTGTTTTTCGATCAGCTCGTTTTGATCGGAAATTTCCCGGTTCAATCTTCGAAGAGATTCCGCTTCCTTCTTTTCCGAAAGATCTTTTACGAGATTGATCGCGCAGAGTTTTCCGTTGATCTCCGCAAACGCGCTGTAACATTCAGTGTGAACGACCTTACCATTCTTCCCTTGAAGTATTACTTCCTCGTCGACTACGATTCCCTGCCGGATCATCTTTTCCAAATATTGTTTTCTTAGGATCGGATCGGGCCAAATTTTCAAGTCCACACTCGTCTTACCGATCACTTCCTCTCTCGTATAACCGAAAAGTTTTAAGAAGCTGTCGTTGACTTCGAGATATTTGCCGTCGTCCGCGGTGGAAATGGAAGTAGCGATCGGACTCAGAGTAAACACTTTCGAATAGATTTCCTGCGTGGGCCGGAGCGCTTCTTCCGCGAGATGTTTTTCGGTGATGTCCTGCGCCGTTCCGAATGCGACTATGGAATCGCGAAATTTTCCCTGAACGGAAAGAAAACGATTCTCCCCTTCTCTTCTTCGAATTTGATACGTCAGTTCGACCGAAAAATCGGGCTCGTCCTTTTTCTTTAAACTTTCGGAAAGCGCAGTGAGAATCCTCGTCTTATCCTCTTCGGTTGCAACGTACGTATTCATATACGCCGATAGAGGCATCGACTTGGATTCTTTCGCCTCTTCGTATCCCAAAAGAAATTGATATTCTTTCGTAAGTGTGAGTTCGAGAGTTTTCGTATCCAAACTCCAGCCTCCCAATTTCGCATAACGTTGAATTTCGGACGATTCGGATTTTATCTTTCTAAATCCGTCCAAAGTATATCGCATCAGAATCGCTACGAGCAGAAAGGCGGAAATTTCCCCGAGGATCGCGGACCAAGGACCGCCCGGCGACTCGGGAGGTTTGACGGTTCCGTTTTGCACGAGATACGTGATCGCAACGCTGAAGACAATGGACAAAAACGTATAAACATACGCGGCCCGCATTCCCAAAAGCAAGGCCGAGCTCAGGATTAAAATCAGACAAAAGGGGAAGGCGACGGTTTGTGTCGCGCCTTCCCGAAGCATCAGGGAAAACGCCGCGATCCATTCGATCCCGACCAGAACGTGAGACGCCAAAAGAATTCTTCCGCTTTTCGCGATCATGTGACAGATCACGACAGCCACGCTGATCAAAAACGGAGCGATATATACGGCCTTCGGTTTTTCCGCTAAAATCGGATGCAAGACCCGATAACCCAAAGCGATCGTCAAACAAGCCAGCATGATTCCGTAGAGCAAACGTACGGAGAAGTCTTTCTCGGCATCCGAAACAACCGGAATCTTTAAAAAGTTGGGTATTTTAAAACGCATTCTTTTCGTTGAAATCGGGCTCCCATTTGATCTTCCGGCATCGGGATTGCAAAGCCTGATTTGAAATAAAAATTATTTTTTTCCGGACCGTTTTCGCTTCGCATCCCCTCGAGTTCGGCCGCGTCGATCGGTTAGGCTCCGGTCTCGAAAAAGTAGATTCGATTTTTTGAATATTCTTCGTTTCTGTTCGCGGATATTATTCCGAATTCCCGTCCGACTTCGCTTTCACACAATCCTAAGAATCGAAAACCCTGATTGTAAGACGGAATTCTTCCTTGTTTTACCGGAGCGAACCTCCTTTATTTTGACATAAAAATTGCAAAAGGGCCAAAAGAAACGGTTCGCGCGGTTTCCCATGAAATTTTACCGGTCATTCGTTCCGGTCGTGAAACGCGATTTCAGGACATTTTGAATTTTAATTTGACTTGGAATTTTTTTATCAATTTATTGAGTCCTTCATTCTAAATAAGAACATCTTGAATTCGACGCTTATGTCATCCCTTTTGGAACAAGAACTTTACGAATGGATCCGTGCGGATCTCGACGTCTTTCGATTCATGCAAAACCGCGCGATCGAAGGACTTTGGATTTTCAATTTGGAATCTCCGGGAGAAGTTTGGTACAATCCGAAATTTCTTTCCACGATGGGTTTTCATCAATCCGATATCGAAAAATGGAAGAACAACCCGACCTTGATTCCGGACGCAACCGTCCGAAAATTCCGAACGTTCGCGGAGAAGTCGGTAAAAGGCGGAACCGCGGAAGAAGATGCCGTTCTTTCTTTCGACTCAAAAGGCGGGATCAGGGATTTCAATTCCCATATAAGACTCATTCTTAATGCGGACGGAATTCCGATTCGTATTTTAGGCGGAATCGAATCCGCCGATCGAAACGCCCGCGAAAACGGTTCGGCCTCTGGTCCGTTGGAAACACTGCTCAACGAAATTCTCAATAATCTTCCCTCTTTGATCGCATACTGGGATAAGGATCTGATCAATCGGTTTGCGAACGAAGAATATTATCATTGGTTCGGAATCAAACCCAAAGACTTACTCGGAAAAACGTTAAAGGAACTTCTCGGGGAAAAACTATATTCGGAAAATATTCCGTACATCGAAGGCGCATTGCGCGGCGAAGAACAGAGCTTTGAAAGAAAGATCATTATGCCCGACGGGAAATCGTACAAGGATACTCTCGCGCACTATATACCGAACGTACAAAACGGAATCCGCAACGGTTTTTACGTAATCGTAAACGATATAACACCCATTAAAGAGACCACCGAACTACTTCGAAAGAGCGACATTGAATTGAACACGTTATTCGAAGCGCTTCCGGTCGGCGTGACTTTGATCGACAGAAACGACAAGATCGTCAAAATCAATCCGATGCTCGAAAAGATTCTCGATCTCAGCAAAGAAGATCTGAAGAGCGGTCTCCATAAAAATAGAACGTATGTAAACTCGGACGGACGCCCCGTTGCAACCAAAGACCTGCCGAGTCAGCGGGCAAAACAGGAAGGAAAAATCGTAAAAGATACCGTCGGGATCATCAAAGAAGACGGTTCGATCATCTGGACTAAGGTAACGGCGCTTCCCGTTGATCTACCCGATTATTCGGTGATGGTGATCACCCATGATATTACGGAAAGTAAAAATTTCGAAAGCGAGTTGATCCAAGCAAAGGCGCTTCTCGAACAAACGAGCAAACTCGTACGGATCGGAGCCTGGGACGCGGACTTGACGACCGGATTCGGAACTTGGTCGATGGTGACAAAAGAAATGCACGAGGTCGAACCGGACTACGTCCCTTCGATTCAAACCGGTCTTCAATTCATAAAGGAGGGAGAAAGCCGTAACAAGGTCACCGAGGCGCTCAATCGACTCATTCACGACGGAACTCCGTACGATATCGAAATGCAAATCGTTACCGCAAAGGGCAACGAACTTTGGGTTCGATCCGTCGCAAGCGCGGAATTTGAAAACGGAGTCTGTAAACGAATCTACGGCGCGTTATACGACATCGATCAACGCAAGAAAATGGAGATAGAGCTTTTCAAGGAACGATCCAGACTTCTCGCGTTCGTGGAGCACGCGCCGGCCGCGGTGGCCATGTTCGACACGGAAATCAAATACATCGCCGTCAGCGAACGGTGGTTAGCCGAATATCATCTCCGGGGAAAATCGATCATAGGATTATCGCACTACGAAGTGTTTCCGAACATATCCGAAGAATGGAAGGAGATTCACCAGCGGTGTTTAAAAGGTGAAATCCTGAAAAACGAAGAGGACGTATGGAGACCGTCGGGCTGGGAACACGATCAATATCTGCGTTGGGAAGTACGGCCTTGGTATCAACTCGACGGGGCCGTGGGCGGAATTATGATGTTCACTCAGGACATCACGGAAAGTTGTCTTCAAAGAGAAGAATTAAAACGATCCAAAGCGATCGCGGAACGCGCCAACGTCGCCAAGTCGGAATTTTTGGCGAACATGAGCCACGAGATCAGAACCCCTCTCAACGGAATCATAGGTTTTTCGGATCTTCTGCTGAGAACTCCTTTGGATTCGACCCAACATCAATATATGAGCACGGTTTTCCAATCCGCGAACTCACTGCTCGAGATCATCAACGACATATTAGATTTTTCTAAAATTGAAGCCGGAAAACTCGAGCTCGTCTACGTGCCCACCGACATTCTCGAACTCGGAAGCCAAATCATCAACATGATCAAATTCCAGGCGCATAAAAAGGATCTGGAAGTTCTGGTCAACATTTCTCCTTCAGTACCGAAGCTCGTCAGTGCGGACAGCGTTCGTTTGAAACAGATCATCGTAAATCTGATCGGGAATGCGGTAAAATTCACGGAAGAAGGCGAGATAGAATTCAAAATAGAAACGATGGAACGAAGGTCCGAAAATCTCGTCATTCTTCGGTTCTCGGTGCGGGATACCGGAATCGGAATCGCTCCCGAAAATCGAAAGCGTATCTTCGACGCGTTCTCCCAGGAAGACGCCTCGACTACGAGAAGATTCGGCGGAACTGGCCTCGGACTTACGATTTCCAGTCAGCTTCTCTCGATGATGGGAAGCAAACTATATCTTGAAAGCGAATTAGGAAAAGGAAGCACTTTCTATTTCGATCTTAACGCGGAAGTAATCGCGGATCAGACGGAAGAGTGGCCCAAAACCGAATCCATCCGAAATCTGCTCGTCGTGGACGACAACGACAACAACAGAAAAATTCTCGAAGGTATGTTACAATTACGGAATATACCCTGCGAATGCGTGAAATCCGGAACCGAAGTAATAGAAAGATTATCGACCGGAAAACGATATGATATGATTCTAATGGACTATCACATGCCGTTTATGGACGGATTAGAAACGGCGCAGATCGTCCGCGAAAAATTAAAAATTTCGCCCGAAGAACAGCCGATCGTCCTATTGAGCAGCGCATCCGACGATTCCGACACGATCGAAGCGTCGCAAAAAAACGGAATTCAGGAGGTCATCACCAAGCCGATTTATATTCGGCAGCTTTACGATTTGCTGGGAAGAAGTCAAATTCTTCAGAAACCGAACGTAACTGCAAAGCCGAACGAAAAAGGAGAACAAGCCCCCTCCCTTCAAAAACTCGCGAAGATCCTGATCGCGGAAGACAATCCGGTCAATATGCTTCTTACCAAAAGCATCGTTGCGAGAATTCTCCCTTCCGCCAAGATTATAGAAGCGAAAAACGGACTGGAAGCTATCGAACAAAATCTGCGCTGGATTCCCGATCTCGTTTTTATGGACATCCAAATGCCGGACTTAAACGGATACGAGGCTACCAAGGCGATTCGGGGTTTGGAAATGGGAAGAAGAGTTCCGATCATCGCGCTTACCGCGGGAATCGTTACCGGAGAACGGGAGAAATGTATCGAAGCGGGAATGGACGATTACGTCAGTAAGCCGGCCGTTCAAGCCGATTTCACGAAAGTGATTTTAAAGTGGCTCGCATAAAGAAAGAATTCAAACTTTCTGATTTTTGAATATTCTTTTTTTTGCAACCGTTCTGAGACCCTTGATAAGTGTTTTCCATTCCGGAATCCCCAGATTGGATACGACTTGATCGTGCGCCTCCTTCCAAATCGGGTATGCAAGCCGAAGAGCATCCCAACCCGCGGCGGTCAACGCGACTTTACGCGCGCGTTTGTTGTCCGAAGGAATATCCTCCACATACCCCAAATTTTCCAGAGGTTCGAGATTACGGAGCAAAGTCGTTCGATCCATCACGAGGAGTTCGGCCATCGGAGCGAGTTCCATTCCGTCCGTGGTGCCTAACGTCATGAGAATATTAAAACGCGGAGAAGTCAGGCCGACTTGATCCAAAACGTGATCGAAGTATTGCGCGATGGCTCGGGATGCCCGTTTCAAGTTGAAGTTCAAACATCCCAAACCTACGGTCAGCAATTCTTCCCTTGTGGGATTGGAAGATTCCCCTTCGGAATTCTTTTTAGCAACCCTTTGTTCCGATTTTCTGACCATAACGACCTCTGAAGTTTTTAAGCGGGGATCGCTTCCACCCCGGGAGCCATTGTACGTCTCATCTCCCGAACGCGCTCGTCAAAATTTCCGTTTTCAAGCCCGGAATCCCGATAAAGAACCGAATCGAAAAACAAGGACAGTTCTTCTCCGTGACGAACCGGTCTTCCCCGTTTCAAATCGATGAACGCGAAGTCGATCCAAGCCATCGCCTTGAGTTTTTTCCCGGCGGTGTCATACATTAGATCTTCGTTGCGAATGGTCCCGTCGCTCTTTGCGGTCAAACGAGTTACGATTCTTACCAGATCGTTTTGTTTAGCCGGTTCCAGATAAGCAGTCTGCGCGCGGGTCACGACCCAAGACTTTCCTTCTCTCGAAGCGTGTTCGAACAGATCGAAATCGTAAAAATCCCTGAGATGATCGTCCCTCGCCTCCATAAAATAATCCATATAACGCGCGTTGTTCAAATGACCGAAGGGATCACAATCCTGAAAGCGAATCCGATAAAGACCGGAGGGAGAAAATTCCAGCTCCTTTTTTTCCAGCACGGAAAGCATAAGCGCCTCCTTTGTTTTAGTGTGTATCTACATACATGCATATACACATGTGTAACTGCACACTGGATTCTTTAAACTGTCAACCGCTTTTTTTGGGAATTTTTCGGTAAAACGTTCCTCCAAGGACAAAAAACTTCGGCGGAAAAACTGCGCTGGTTCGCTTCGAATCGTTTCTTCCCAAAAGAGCAAATCTTTTTCGTGTGGATCGGTTTGTCGGAACAAATGAATACGGCTATAAATAAGAATGGACTTAAAGAATATTGACAGTCAACGGCGCCGAGGCTTATAAATTTTCGTATTTCAAGATCGTTCTCATCCGATGGATTCCATTACTTCCAAAAAAGAAATCAAAGCCCGACTCGACCGCAGTTTCGAATCTTCAAAAGGAAAAACGAATGCGATCGGCGAAGAAATTCTATCCGAACTTTTAACCAAAAAGATCAAATTTCCTTTGCTGGAATTCGCCGCAAAAGAACTTCACGGAAGAATCGCAGACGAAGAGCAGATCGCCTTTCTCGATCGGATCATCGCTCGAAAAACGATGGGAGGAAACGTGATCGCAGGCATGATGCTTCAGCTTCGTTCGGAAAAATACTTCCAAACTTCCTGGAAGAAGGCCGTGGAATACATGATCCTCGGAGACGAATGGTATGTCTGCGATATCGTAGGGGAAAGAGTCATGGGACATTCTCTCTTGAAAAACCCGGAAGACTCCTTACCGATGTTGAAAAAATTTCTGAATCACGAAAACGCATGGGTCGTTCGTTCCGTCGGAGTCGCTTCTCATTACGCGGTGAAAAAAGGTCTCGGAAAAAAATACGTCGAAGATACGTTTCAACTTCTCCTAACAAAAGCGGATACGAAAGATTTCCATACCAAGAAAGGAATCGGATGGGCGATCAAAACGATCGCAAAATTTCATCCGGACATCGTTCGTAAATTCGAATCAAGACTGAAAACGGACGAAACGATATCTTCTTTCGTTAAGACGAAAATCCAAATCGGTTTGAGCCGATCCTCCAAATATGCCTCGAAGTATTCGGATTAAAACGATCCTGAACAAAACCAAGAGAAGAGATCCTTGGTTTTTGGACGAATACACGATCAATCCGTACAGCGGATGTTCCTTTCGTTGTTTGTATTGTTACGTCGGCGGAAGCAAATACGGTTTGAACACCGAGGATAAACTTTCCGTTAAGGAGAATGCGGTCGAAGTTTTGGATCGACAGCTTTGGAACCGTGCCAAGAAGAATCAATACGGGATCATCGTATTGTCCTCGGCGACCGATCCGTATCTGCCATCCGAAAAAGAAATAGGACTCACCCGTGAACTACTTCAGATTATTTTAAAGTATCGATTCCCGGTTCATATTCTCACGAAATCGGACTTGGTTCTCCGGGATTTGGATCTGCTCTTTGAAATCGAAAAAGCCGCGATTCTTCCTCTTGATTTGCGAGATCGGCTTTCCTCGAAATCGTTTCTTACGTTTTCGTTTTCCACGTTGGACGACGGGGTTGCGAGAATTTTCGAACCGGGCGCGACACCGCCGAGCCTGCGTCTTTCCGCATTGAAAGAAACTCTCCGACAAGGATTTTACAGCGGAGTTAGTTTGATGCCTTTGCTTCCGCATATCAGCGATACGGGTGAAAACTTGGAATTTCTTTTTCAAACATTTCGAGACGCGGGCATTCGTTATCTCTTCCCGGCAACCTTAACCTTGTTCGGAGGACCGGATTCTTCCGATAGCAAGGCTTTGGTTTTTCAGGCCCTCGAACGGCATTATCCTCATCTCATCGAAAAATATTCGAGATTCTTTGCGAACGGCAGCGAAATGCCGGCTAAGTATCGAAACGCACTTCGCATTAAAACGAAGGAACTCAGCGACCGATTCGGTTTACAAAGAGGAATTCTCCCTTTTGATTCTTGACGAAAGTTCGGATTCGAATCCAATCGCTGTATGCCTGAACTACCGGACTTAGTCGTCATTCGGGAACGATTGATCCCCGAGCTTATCGGTAAGACCGCCCAATCCGTAGAGATCGTCGATCCGGTGGTCGTACGAAATCTCACCGGCGGTTCCGTGGAAGAAACCTTTTCCGGAGTTTCGTTCCAATCCATCGAACGAAACGGTCCGTTTTTGAATTTCGTATTCGAAAAATGGAATATGATTATTCACCCGATGTTGTCCGGTAGGTTTTCGCTCGAATCGAAATACAAAAAAAAGGATCTGTGTGTTCGGATCGTTACGAACGGTCCGATTCTGAATTACGCGGACGACACAAGAATGGGAAAGGTTTATTTTTTAAAACCGGAAGACATCTCTCAAATTCCCAAATACGAAAATCAGGGAGTAAATCTCCTTTCGGATGAATTCACCGAAGCGGTTTTTTTCAAGCTTACGGAAAAAGCTCGCCAGCAGACCCGAGTGTTTCTGATGGATCAAACCAAGCTGAGTGCATTAGGAAACGCTTATGCGGACGAGGTTCTGTTTGCGGCAAAGATCCATCCTAAGACTCCCGTTCACAAACTTTCTCCCGAAGAGAAATCGCTTTTATACAAAAGCATCAAAGTAGTTCTCACGAGTTCGATCGAATACATCCGCAACAAACACGCCCCCCTCGAAGTCAAGGTGCGCGATCACGTGAAAGTGCGAAACCGAAAGAACGAACCTTGTCCCGTCTGCGGAACGACGATCCGAAGAGCGAACGTCTTAGGTTATGATTCCTTCTTTTGTCCAAACTGCCAACCCGCCAAGGGAGAGCAGTTCATCAATTGGGGAACGGGAGATTCGTAGAACGTAAATTCTCCATAAGGCAAATTTTATAGATACATAGAATCGATAAGGTCTCTGTATTTTTCCGAGATTACGTGACGTTTGACTGACATTTTTGCCGAGAGTTCATCGCCAACTTCAAACGCCTTCGGTAGCAGACGAATGTCTCCCACCTTTTCAAAACTCTTAAATCCGTTTTCAAAATTCATCGTGTCTTTTACTTCGCGCAGGATTTTTTCACGCACGATCGGATTGGTTGCGAGTTCTTCATACGTCCTTCCGTATTCTTGAAATCTATCGAGGACCGGCAACACTAAAGCTCCTAAAAATTTTTGATCCTGTCCGACGACCATGATCTGATCGATCAACGGAGATTGTGCGAGTTTGTTTTCGATCGGAACCGGTTCGATATTCTCTCCATTGAGTAAAACGACGGTCTCTTTTGTTCTGCCCACGATCTTGAGCGTGTTGTTATACGTTATCATCCCGAGATCGCCGGTGTTAAACCAACCGTCCTTGGTGAGGACTTTGGCGGTAACATCCGGACGTTTATAGTAACCTTTCATAATCTGGGGACCGCGTACGTGAATCTCACCCTTCACGCCTTTTTGAGGCGGGTATAATATTTTTCCGCTTTCCACGTCTTTTAAAAGAATTTCCACTTCCGGAAAAAGCGGTCCCACGCTTCCGATCACCAAATGACCGGGAGTACGAAAGGCAAGACCGGGAGAAGTTTCGGTCAAACCGTATCCTTCGAACAGAGGGATTCCGATCGCATTAAAAAATTCATCGATATGAAGAGGCAGCGATCCTCCGCCGGAAACCGTACCGCGCAATTTCCCTCCCGTTGCCTGTCGAATTTTTTTTAGAACGATCGTGTCCAGAAGTAGATAAGGAATCGTGAATACGACGAGGGACAGAATCGACCGAAGGCCCATCCATAAGGATTGTTGAATATTCCGTCCTTTTAAATCGAGACGATTCCCTTTAAAAAAATGCAAAGACCGTTGAACCTTTAGAGCGGAAACATAAGCGCTTTTGAATAGGATTCTTTTGATTGCCGATCCGGATTGGATTTTCGATTGAATCCCGTGATAGATATTTTCCCACAATCGGGGCGCCGACGCCATAAACGTAGGTTTTACGATCGTTAAATCTTCCTTAATATTTCGAATATTGGTGTAATATTGCCCGGCTCCCGTAGCGATCGTTCCCATTTGAAACACCCGTTCGAAGCTGTGCCAGACGGGCAGAATCGAAAGGAATCGATCTTTAGGGCCGATGTCGATCGGAATGTTGCGCAATTGCGAGATCATATTGGCGTGTGTCAACATGACGCCTTTCGGTTCTCCCGTCGTACCGGAAGTATAGATGATGGTAAAAAGATCGTCCGGTAGAATCGCGGCGACTCGTTCTTCCACTTTGCGATCTCCGGAGGCTCGTAATTTTTTTCCGCTCGCGACGACGTCCGCCATTCGGATTATTTTTTTATCGGTAAAATCCGCCGCTCCTTCCATTAGGACGATATGAGTTACGTTCGGCAGATGGCTTAAATTATTCCTCACCTTCCGCAACAGGGATTCGTTTTCCACGAATACGATCTTCGCGTCTGAATGAGAGACGATATAGCGAATATCACCGTCCGTCACGTCCGCGCCGCGCGGAACGTCGGCTGCGCCGCTCAACAGGATTCCGTAATTTGCAAGAATCCATTCTTGTCTATTTTCCGATAAGATAGCCACGTGTTCGCGGGCTTTCAGTCCCAAGTCGACGATCAACCCCGTTGCAAGCGCGACACCCGTCTCATAAACTTCTCGAAACGTAATCGTAACGAATTCTTTGTTTTTATTTCTTGTTCCGAATGCAGGTTGATCCGCATATTTTTGAGCCGTATCGAAATACAACTCAGCCAAGTTTCTCGCGGTGATTTTTGAACTCATTTTCCCTCTCTCCAATATCGAAACGATATTCAATTTCGGGAAAATCGTCTTGAACGCAGCGGCTATTTTGAAAAGAAGATCGCGCGAAACGGTTCTTCTTTTTTCGTAAAGTCCGAGGGACTCACTCCGAAAGAACGGCGAAAGATGCGCGTAAAATGGGATTGATCCGCGAATCCTCCTTCATGCGCCGCGTCGAGCAAGTGAGGACGACTTCCCATATGATCGACTGCCTTTTTCGTTTTTAACCATAGACGATACGCGGAAAACGGAACGCCGGTTTCCTGTCTGAAAAGATGACGAAACCGTTCGACGGACAATCGAGCGTCAAACGCCAAACGGGCAAGAGAGAAATCCTCCAGTTCCGCATTGGAAATACTTTTTTGAATGCGCTCGTCCAATTCTCCTTTCGTTCTCATCGGAAAATCCTTGTTTAGAATTTCAAGAAGTTGAGAGCGTGCGTCCGCATCGGACGTTTGAACGATGGACGCGATCCGATCCTTTCTTTGATCCGTAAATATATCTCCGACTTCGAATGCGGAGTGATTGGCGGCCAGACTTCTTTCGTAAAAAAGATGATAGCCCGTGGTCAAAGGATCTAAAAACAACAACGTCAAATTGCCTTCCACTTTCCGCATTTCGTGGCTCACACCCGACGGAATAAAAACCGCGTTGTATGTCTTCCATTCCCCGTCGCGATTGCGCAATTGAACGCGACCGGAATCGGGTAAACTTATCTGAATGTAAAAATGGCTGTGACGCAGGGTTGAAAATCCATCTCCGCGATAAGTAGCGAAATCGTTCCAAATCAAAAATTGCTTCATATTTCCGGAATCCCGCTATAAAGAAAATTCTGTTTTTGTTCCGACAACATTCCTCTCAAACCAAACCCCAATCCAAACGGATCGGATAGGAATTTCTTCTTCTTTCGAAATATCCCCGGTCGCCGTTGCGCCAAGAATCGCGCAAGAGGGCGTCTTCTTCCTTTAAAAAGGTCGAAGTTTTAAATTCTCCGGAAGTCTGTAAAAAGGATTCCAAGGGAGGCAAAGGGCGATCTTGATACAAAATCGATAATTTTTCGGCGACACGATACGTTCCGCTGATTCTCCCCAACTGACTGTAACCGGCGATATGCGGAGTAAAAACGGATTGGGTAGTTTCCGCAAGAATCCTGCCGGTTTCTTCGGCGGGAGGTTCCGGATCAAACACATCTAATATTTTGAATATATCATTTCTTGCAATCAGTCGTTCGAACGCCTTCGGAGAAAGAATTTCTCCCCGACTCGTGTTGATAAAGACGGTTCCCGGTCGCAGGGAATCGATCAGGGCTTCGGAAACGAACCGAAACGTGGGTTCGAACCCGTCCTTGGTCAAGGGAACGTGATAACTCAACACGGAACTCCGCAGAACTTCTTCGAGAGGCGCGGACTCGGCCTTGTAAAACGGATCGTAAAAAACGGAGTCGATCCCTTTCGATATTAGAATTTTATGAAATTCTTTTCCCGTATTTCCGTGACCGATCATTCCGACCGTTTTGGTTTTCAGTTCGGATTCGGAAAACCGACCCGTCAATCCCGCATAACAGTATTCGGCGACGGAACCCGCGTTGCATCCGGGGGCGTTGAGAAAGATCTTACCGGATTCTTTCAGAGAATTGAAGTCCACGTGATCGGTGCCCGAACTTACGGTCGCGAAAATTCTCACCGAAGGAAACTTGCGGACGTTTTCCGCATTCACTTTCAACCGTGTATTCGCGATCAAAACTTCCGGATTTTCCGAAACCAATTCTCCGATCCGTTCGATCGGATACGATCGCACTTCCAATTTCGTAAATCCGGAAAAAATTTTCTCGGCTCCCGTGGTTCCTTGAGGGTAATAAAGAATCGGTCTTTTCTGTTGCACTTCATTGTCATTTCATCCGAACGCATTCTCGGAAAAAACAAAAAAGGTTTGCCTTGAGAAAGAATTTTTTAAGAATCACAGGTCCATGAAATCTCTCCAGGAAAGAATTACATTCCCCATAGTCGTCGGTTTAATCGGCGTGATCGTCATCGCATTGGTCTGGTTCGTCTTTTTCAGCGGAGGCAAAGGTCCCGGCGGCTCTTCGGCCGGAGAGGACGCCGAGTTCACGCTGCAGCGCAACGAATCGGGAGAATGGGTTTTAAACCAAGCGGTCGTCGACACTTCGAGAAGGATCTTCGATGAAAACGGAAACTGGCTTTCCTTCGACGATCTCATCCAATATGCGACTACGGGAGAAGTCAATCTTGTCTCGGAACTTTGGGGATTGCGAAGACAATGCCCCGAAAACGTCGTCTACGAACAGTGCAACGAAATCATCCGGGCCTTCATCGCGGATCATTACTCCGGCAAAGACGCGGAATATCTGATGAAACTGTTTTCCGGTTATCTGCGTTACGAAACGACGATGCGCGAATTCGAACTTTCGGACAAACTCAGCCGCGCCGAAAAATACGAACTCGTTAAGAAGAAGAGAAGGGAATTCTTTTCCGAAAACGACGCAAAACTTATCTTCGGTATGGAAGAAGCGGAGGAAACCTACCGGGATTCCCTCGGCGGTTTTCTGAAGGACACCGAATCCCTAAACGGCGATCAACGGATGCAGAAATACGAAGAATATCGAAAAAATGTCTACGGGCAATATTACAATACCGTAAAGACGAGAGAGCCGAAATACAATACATACGAAACCGAAATGTTCTTACGGGACAAAGAACTGACGAAGATGAGTTCGTCCGATCGCAGCGGCAAAACGAGAAGTATTCGCGAAAAATACTTCGGCAAGGACGGAGCCGATCGTATGGACGCGGTTTATAAGGAAATCGAAGAACGGGAAAAGAAGGAAAAACAAACCCAAAACGAAGAAGCCGACTGGGCTCAAAAAAATTCGAACGTAAAGGGAGAAGCGAGAGAAAAGGCTCTGATGGAAATTCGGATTAAAAATTTAGGCAAAGAAGAAGCGGAAGAATATTCAAGAAGACTGAAATACGAAGAGGAGATGAAGAAAAACCAAAATTGAACCTGCAGAGTTTTATCCCGAAAGATTCCATCCAATACCGGCTCCTACTTTGTCTCGGAGTCGGATTCGGAACCCTTTTGGGACTTTCCCCTTTTTCATTCTTAACCGCGGGAATTCTTGCATCGATCTCCTGTCTGTTCTTATTCCTTTCCCTCGACAAGGAACCGTTTTGGAAGGCGTCGCTTTGGCTCTTGATTCTTTCCCAAATTTTAAACTACACGACCTTTCCTTGGATTCCGGGCGCGGTTTCAAGAATCGCGGGAACGGGTCCGGTCGTTTCCATTCTGTTCTTTTTGTTTTACGGAATCATTTCGCATCTTAAGTTTTTTCCGTTCTATATTCTATTCCGATTTTCTAAATTAGGATCGATCGAAAATCCCTGGGTATTGCTCGTATTTCCGGCGGCGGGCGCTCTCGCGGACCTGCTCACCTATCAGATATTCCCCTGGTATTGGGGAAATTTGGTTTCCGGTTCGATCGTGTTCGAACAATTCGCTTCGATCGCGGGCGTCTACGGTTTGAGTTTTCTTTTGCTCTTTCTATCTTCCGTTTTTCTAATATTATTATCGTCGATCCGAAAAAGAGATACGAAAGAATTTCGAATCTCCGCCGCAGGCGCCGTCGGAATCGTTTTCATTTACGCATACGGTCTTTACAGAATCGGCTACGCGGTTGCGTCGTTAAACGAAGTGCAACCGAAGGAACTTTCCGTGGTCGTCATACAACCGGACACTTCTCCCGGCACCAAGGATCTCAAGGCGGATTCGGGTTTTTTAAGCGCGACGATGAGTAAGGTTCTTTCCTTGGCTTTGCAGGGAAGCATGTCCTCGGAACGTACTCCGTCCTTGATCGTGATCCCAGAATCCTCGATTCCCTTTCACGGAACGATCGATTCGGAAGAGAACCGCAAAGATCATATCTATTCTTCCACGATGGAAGGGTTGATTTTGTATCTTTCCAGACAGACCGGAGCCGACGTTCTCTATAACGAACTCAACATGGATCACGGAAAACTAAGAAACCAGATTTCCCTTTTCAAAAATTCGGATGGGAGCGTGGAACGGTATAACAAAAGAAGACTTCTCGCGTTCGGAGAATATCTTCCGCTGGAAGAACAACTTCCGTTTTTACGTTCCGTCTTTCGGGAAACTTCCCGTTATGTTCCCGGCGAAACTCCGAGAATGTTAATCGGAAATCCGATCCGGAGAACAAAACCGATCGCCGCTCCCGAACCGGAGGATATTTCCCGTATGGACGATCCGAACCGATTCCGATCCTCGTTCGCCTCGGAAACCGCACAACTAGAGAAGATTCAAAATTCAGAATATTCGTATTCCATTCTTCCTTTGCTGTGTTACGAAGCGATGTTCACCGAACTCGTTTTGGATTACTTCAAAGCCGGGGAAAAACCGGAAATTCTCGTCAACATCACGAACGATTCGTGGTTCGATTCCGAATTGGAAGCCCATCAACATTCGGGAACCGTCCGTTTACGGGCGATCGAAACCGGCCTTCCTCTCATCCGCTCGACTGTTTCGGGAATTACGGAAGTTTGGGATGCGAGGGGAATTGCGCTGATTCATCCGATCGGTTTTCACGAAACGTCGATCCGAACGTTTTCGATCCGCCTCGATTCGTCCGTCTCGACCGTTTATACGAAGATCGGAAACGCCGGGATTTGGATTCTCTGTATTCTGGCGATCGGATTTCGTCTAACGTTCATCCTGGGAAATAAAGGGAAAGTCTGAATGTTGGAGCATACGTTCTGCCATCTTCCGGGAATCGATTCCGTCGAGGAAAAAAACCTTTGGCAAAAGGGAATCTACGATTGGAAGGATCTCAAAGTCTATCTCAAGGACGAATCCATTCCGATCCGTAATCTCATCTTAGACGCATTGGAATTTTCCAAAAAAGAATTGGAACGGGAGAACTTCTTTTATTTCTTCCACGTTCTTTCCGCAAAACATCACTGGAGACTTTTTCCGAAGATCCGTAAAAAACTTTTGTATCTCGATATCGAAACGACCGGACTCGGAAGCGACGACCGTACGACCGTCATCGGAACCTACGACGGGGAAGAATACCGTTCTTACGTGAGGGGCTTCAACTTGGATTTCTTCTTGGACAATCTGAGACAGGATCAAATTTTCGTTTCCTACAACGGAATCGGCTTCGACGTCCCCTTTTTGGAAAAGGAATTCAACGTGCGTTTTCGAAACAATCATATCGATATTATGTTTTTCTTAAGATCTCTCGGAATCAAAGGCGGACTCAAAGGCTGCGAAAAAGCCCTGGGAATTCACAGACCGGAAGAGGCTGCGATCAACGGAATCGAAGCGGTTCGGCTGTGGAAACAATACGTCGATTACGACGACACGGACGCTCTGAAAATTCTGGAAGGTTATAACCGGGAAGACACCGTAAATCTTGAAATCCTTTTCGTAAAAGGCTATAATCTGAAAATCAAAGAAACCCCGTTTTACGGAGAAATCATACAAGAACCCGAAAGACGCGGATAATCTTCGATTTCGTTTCGTCAATGATACGATCCTGAAACCTCAATCCCCGCCGATCCATCTGTATTTTTCATAAGGAGGATCGATTTCCAATACCTGCACTTGCCCCTGATCGATCAGCTTTCGAATCAAAGAATGGAGAATCGCAAGCGCCGTGTTGTAATATCCGCTGTTTGCGACCTTCTCTCCCATCGCTTCGAGAACCAACGTGGAAAGATCCTGATCGTTCTCTTTCAGACGACGCACGACTCCCCGTTCCAAAAGGTTTAGAGTTTTTGAAAGTAATTTGATCGCCCTTTGCGGATCCTCCGGTTCGGCTCCGTGCGCGGGAAGAAGTCTCCGGATCGGAAGTTTGGAAAGACGATCCAAAGATTGATGATAGTCGTATAAATTCCCGTCGATCTCCGCATAAATCGAAGAGATGTTCTGCAATACGAGATCGCCCGTAAAGTAGATCTTTTCGCCGAGTATATAGGGCGTTAAATGCCAGCGGTTGTGTCCGGGCGTATGGAGAATTCCGATTTCCCTTCCGCCGGCTTTGATGACGTCCCCTTCCACGAGTTCCACGTCGAAGTCGAGATACGGATCGACCCGTTCGGAGTTGTTCAGCGCATCATTAAATTCGAATATACCCGTATCTACCCGTTTAAGCTCCGTCGCTCTCGTCGCGTTGTCATGATGTCCCTTGTATACGAGCCTTCTCATCGCCCGTTGAAAAACCTGGACGAATTCGACGTAGTTGCCGATCTCCGCCGCCATCCCTGTCATCGCGTATAATTTCGCATCCGTATAATAACGAAGCGTAAGCGCTGCGCTCATATGATCGAGATGATTGTGCGTGTAGATGATATGTTTGATTTTGCTGAGGGAAAGGCCGATCGTCTTTAGAGCGCGCTGAAGCATCCCGAGATTTTCGATATAACCCGAATCGATGATGGTCGGTTCGCCGTCGGGAAGAATGTAAATGTTGTTAGGTGCGTAGAAAGGTTGGGGGATTTCGGTTTTAAAGATTCCGTCTCCGATATCCTTTACTTCCGGAATAGAGTTATATCGGTGGACTTTCATTCGATTCTCCCAAAGAGTCGCCGTCTTTTGATTACAAGGTCTTGGGACTTGAGGAGGGCTGCAATTGAAATTTCAAAGGTTCGATTCTTCCGCTCAAAACGATGTCGAATTAATTTCGATTACAACAAACCTTCACCGCGTCCGCGAGTTGTTTCGGGTCCCAAGGTTTCGGAAGAACCGCATATGTGCCCGCTTCTTTTTTGACTCGTTCCACGGCGGCTTCGTCCACATGACCCGTAATCAATATGGACTGGATATCGGGATATTTTTGATGAACCAAAATTAAGAATTCGTCTCCCTTGATTCCGGGCATACGCCAATCGGAAAGAATGAGAATCACGTTGATTCCGTTTCCGACGAGTTCGTCCACGACCTCCAACGCCTCGTTCGCATTGATCGCTGTCTCGTATTGAAACTCGTTCCCGAATTGTTTTTTTAGTTCCTGCTTTAACGCGATCAAAATGATCGGTTCGTCGTCCACACAAAGAATCGCGTTATTTTTTAAAGTATCATTCAAAAGATCTTCTCCATTTTTCCTAACGTGCGGATTTCAACCACACGCTGAACTTTGTTCTTCCTGGAACGCTCTCAAACTCTATTTTACCGCCCATCTTCTCTATGATCTTTTTACAGATATCCAATCCTAATCCGATCCCCTCCCCCTGTTTTTTCGTGGTGAAAAACGGTTCGAAGATCTTGTCCTTAACTTCTTCCGGGATTCCGGCTCCCGAATCGGTAAAGGAAGTTACAATCCATGAATCTTGTTCTTCGAGGCGGATTTCAATCTTCCCTTGGTAATTCATGGATTGCAAACCATTATTTAAGAGATTGATCCAAACCTGATTGAGCTTGTTGCCGTTTCCGAGACAAATCCCGTCCGAACGATAATCCTTCACGATCTCCACGCCGTATTTGATTTTTGTATGATATAGGGTAAGAATCGTTTCGATTTCCGACTTTATATCTACGGGAAAAATATCCTCTTCCTGATCGCTTCCGCCCGGATTCAAATAATTTTTCAGAGCTTCGACCACGTGCGAAGCTTTTCCGCTCGCCACGGATATAACATTGCTCAGTCGAACGATCGTGGACAGAGAACCCACGGCCGTTAAGACGCTCATCCTTTTTTCGGACTGTAGAAGATCGACCAACCTTTCACCCAATCGATACACTCCGATATCCAGAACGGCCGAGGTTACGTCTTCGTAATCCTTGAATCCGGCGTTCTTAAACATCTGGTTGAATTGTTTTTTCAAACTTCGATCGGGAATGACTTCGGATTGAATCGCGTCTTTGAGACTTTCCTCCAATAGAAAATTGAAACTCTCCGATTCCGTTTTGTTCAGCGCCGCGAGAATCTGCGGAATTTCCCTTAAATCTTTTTGCAGAATTTCCAAAACGGCGCGGTTGGAAGAAGTGATCGCTCCGAGAGGCGTGTTGAGTTCGTGCGTCATTCCCGCCGCAAGCTGACCGATCGCCGCGAGTTTTTCCGAAAGCAAAAGCTGATCCTGAGCGCCTTTCAATTCCTTCATGATCCGTTCCAGATTTTCAACGGCATCCCGAAGATCCGCGTTGGATTTGCGGAGTTCCTTCGTTCTAAGATCGATCTTCCGTTCCAGATTCGCGTTCAGATCGAGAATCGTCTCTTCCGCTTCCTTGCTCTTCGTTATATCGTAGATAATGCCGAAGATCTGCTTCGGACCGCCGTTTCGGTTTCTGTGATAGATCAGTTCGCGCGAAACGAGCCAGCGCAGCTTTCCGTCGCTGTGCATCATCCTATATTCATGTTCTATAATATCTTTATCGCTCGCATTTTGATAACGGGGAAGAATCTCCGTCACGTATCTCTGAAAATCCTCCGCGGGCATCAATGTGGGAAGAATTTTGTCGCCCATCTCCTGTATTTCCGCGACCGTATATCCGAGAACGACTTCGATCCCGTTATTGCTGTATACGTTCCTTTTTTCTTCTATATCATAAATATATAATATATCCGGAGTAATGTCGAGGATCGATTCGATGAACTGATTCCTCTCGACGAGTTTCTCTTCGGTCTGTTTTTTTTCGGTGACGTCCACCATCACGCCCCGAAGCCACTTCGGCTGATCGTTTTTTACGATCACCTTTACGATGTCCCGAAGCCAAACGACGCTTCCGTCCTTCTTCATAAATCTGTATTCGAAATCGTGGGCTTCCATTCTTCCCGTACAGCGCACGCAGAATTCAACGGCCCATTCCCGATCGTCCGGATGAAGATGTTCCGCCCAAAATCCGGGCTGTTTCCATTCCTCGGTTTGATATCCGAGCATATCCACAACTTGCTGGCTCACGAACGTGAACGTAAACGTGGCGGCGTCCGCTTCCCATACGATTCCGGGCGTCGTATCAACAAGGTCGCGGAACTGTTCCTCGCTTGCCTTGGTTCTTCGAAAGGATTCCTGCAATTGTTCGGCCATGTGATTGAAGGTTAACGATAAGGATCCTAATTCCTCCAATCGGCTCGCAGGAACCCGTTGTGCAAAATCCCCCCTTGCCATCGCACGGCTGGCGTTCGAAATTCTCCGTATGGGAGCGGTTACGAATCCGGCTAAAAACGCCGCGATCAAAAGCGAAGAAGTCAACGCCACCGCAAACACCATCGCCGATTGACTGCTTCCGATCCGAACCCCTTCCAAATAATAAGCCGAAGGAATCGCGGTGATCAAAATCCAATTCAGATTTCCGCCGTTGTCCTCGTACGGAGTCGCCTGCGTCATCCACGTTTCCAACGCCAAGGGTTTCGCGGTCACGACGTCGAACTGAAACTGAAGCGGCTTGCGAAGTTCATTCAAATTTCCTAATTGATCCCGCAGTTTCTGAATCGCGTTTTGAATCACGGGATCCTCGTCCGAGCTCGGAGAAGTTTCCCGTTTTCGATACGACTTAGAGGAACCGATCACTTGTCCGAAACGATCCACGATGATCGCTCTTCCGTGGGCGGCTACGTTCGTCGTTTTCAACAGATCGTTGATTCCGCTCAGAAGAACGACCTCCTTCTCCCGTTGTTTTTTTTCGAGAAATTGATCCAACTGGAGATTGATGTTTTCCGAAATTTCCTGATGCAGTCTTCCCGCAAGTTTATCCGCGGCCATCTCGGAACTTTTGAGATTCAAATACGCGGTCGCTCCGACCATCACCAATACCAAAAGAATGAACGGAGCGACGAGAAGCATACGAATCGGCAAACCTTCGATCGTGGTCGTCTCGTCCGTAAATCGACTTTCCTTTCTTTCCCAACGGAACGTTTTAAAATTAAAATCGGATTCGCGGACATGACCGGGAATCTCCGCCCAAAACATTCCGTATTTGCGGGCCAAAGGAAGAGCGATCATCATCGCAAACGGAGCGATGACCCAAGTGATCGAAGTGGTAAAGAACAACGCCGGCGTGATGTTTCGATAGGAAATCGAAGGGGAGAATTGTTTGGAACAGATATAACCCCATAACTGCGGTTCGACGACCATAAAGACGGCGACAAAAAGAAGATAACGAAGCCAAGTTCTCCATCTCGTAAAATCGGGATTCCTACCGATCAATCGATACGCGATCCAAAAACATGCAGGATTGATAAAGTATCCCACCAACCAATCGAAAAGAAAATGAGGAGGAACTCCTTCGATCAAATCGGAAAGGCCGTAGGCGAACGGAACCGCGATCAGCGCGGGATAACCGAACAGCAGCATGCAAAGAAAAACGGAAAGATCTTTTAGCGATTCGAACGTCTGCGCTCCGGGAACCAAAACGATAAAGGAGCCTAAATAACCGGTGACGAAAATCAAAACGAACGTAAACGGAATGCTCAACAGAGCCTGCGTATTCCAGGATTGTCTTTCTCGTTTCAAGGTCCAACCGCCTGCGAACCTTACGCTCACTCCGGAAAACGCGGAGATCATAAAAGCGAATCCTAATATGAATCCGACGCGCCCCCAGATTTCAAGAATCGGAAGCGGAATCGATTCGAAAATGGATTCAAGCCACTGAATGACAACGAGCATTCTTACCTCATTCAAACAATCGTTTTCGAAACGAAATTCGCCTCGAAAGGCGGACGGGAAGATCGGAAAAAAATCTTAGAGGATCATTAGACAGACTGTAAATCAAATTCCCAACGACGGAATTCATTTTTGAATCTTCTAATCGAGCCTTGCGAGAATTCTCGCGTTTTCCAAATCGCCGTCGTTGATCGCGTCCGCCAATTTCTGCACCCAAATCAAACGTTCCTCGGCGTCCTTGCCGAAAACGAGAGGAAGATGTTTTCTCTCGAAAGAGGAGATCTTACCGTCAAAGCAGCAGGTAACACTCAGAATTTTTAAACAGAAATCCTTCTCCGTTTGATCCAAACCGTTCAGGATTTTTTCGAAGGATTCCCATTCATCCAGACGAAACCGATAATCCTCGATCTGAAACGCCTTGTGAAGTTTGATCAGAATGTATTCGAGATTCGGATGGAACCTCTGCGTGAACACGACCGAATTTCCGATCGCGGTCATACAACCGATCATCGCTTCCTTACTGAGTTTGTCTTTTCTGGAAAGAATCTCCTCGACGAGTTCCTTGGAAATGATCCGAGTCAAAAGACGCGTTCTCAACTCCTTTAGAATAATGTAAAGTACGATCGCGTCCCAAAGCGCCGTAATCGGAGCGGCGACGAAATCCGCGTAAACTCGAAAGGAATTTCGCGCGAGAATTTTCCGAATGATGATCTTAGCGACGAGATTGGAAAGAAACACTTTCGCTTTGTAAAGAAGAGTGGTGAGAAAAAGACTTTGTTTATTGGTAAGCCGATACGGATCGATTCCCAAAAGTTTCAGATCGGGATCGGGAATTTCCAAAGCGAGTCTCGAAAGAAGGTTGGTGACTCCCGTAATCAAATCGGGATCTTCTTGAAGATCCAAACCCGCGAGACGCGTCATCTGATATACGGAGACAAGTCCGATCCGATACAGAAGATAAAATTCCAAAACGGTTCCGAGCAAAAGCGCGAGTCCCGTCCAAGTCCATTTTTCCAGAAAGACGGAAGACCAGAGTTCGGGATTTTCGGGGAAGAATTTTTCGACTAGAATGATCGCGAACGTCGTCCAGAATCCGGTCTGAAGCGACCAGAACACCGTCCATCGGATGATCCTTTTGGAACCCGATCCGAATTCCTGAGAATCCCAACTTCCCAAGGATCTTTTGTCTCTTTTCGCGAGATCGTTCAAAATCCCGATTCCCCATCGCTCGAGAATTCCGGGTTTATATTCTTCTGAAGGAGAACCGATTTTCATCGCCGGGGGAGTTCATTCCATTTTTCCGAACTGTCAAACCATTCTTTCAAATTTTGTTTCAGAATTATAGGTTCGGGGAACGATCTTTTAGGAAAGAGGTCGAAACCAGAAAGCGGCGTTTCGATTTCATCCTTGACCTCGATCCGCTTTTCGATCAGTATGAATTCTAAAGGCAAATCATGAAACGTTCTTATTCCTTATTCTTTACTTCCATCCTCGCTTCGGCTGTTCTTTTTGGCTGCGCCAATTCGAAAGATTCAAATAACGTCGACCTCAAGGTTTTGCTCGCCGACGGAAACGTAATTTTCATCAACGGAGAAGTAGATCCCGATAAAATCTCCTCATGCGGAGTAGCCGTCCCCGGAACCACTTCCACGGGAACTACCGGTACTACGGGAACCACAGGCACCACGGGAACCACAGGTACAAGTAACACCCGTTATACGATTACAAGCCAATTGATCATGAAAACGACCGGAGAGTCTCTTGTCCTCCGGTTTCAATTTGACTCGGCCCAGTATCAAGGATCCGTGGATCCGCAACAGGGCTTCAGTTATTCCGGCGGGGCTTTCGCAAAAACGGTTACTGGTAACGTCGGTAAGGTGGAATGGGGATCATCCGGAATTCCCGTATATGCGAGCAGCAGCGGCGCGGCTCAACAACAAACGCTTCAATACATGGAGATCGATATTTCCCTGACGGGAAAACTTCTCAGCAGTTCCACCAGCACGGGAATTCTCAATCAGTGTTACACATCCGACAACGTAAATTGTACTTCCGTGACGACTACACAACAGTGTTTTACGCAGGACAACCAAACCTGCGTTTCCACGGCTTCGGCTTCAGGGACGTCCGTAACGATTACGGGAAGCATTCACTGTAACGCAAAGAACGTAATTCCGAGCGGCGGCACGACTACTACTCAGTAAGAAGAAATATTCTTAAAATTTCGTTTTTTGAATATACTCGACGAGCTGATTCAAAACGGTTCCCCAACCTTCGTGGAATCCCATCTCTTCGTGCTTTTTGCGGTTGACCACGTTGCCGTGAATCGCGGTCGCCCTGTATTTTGTTCCGCCGTTTCCGTGCGGCTCCAAGGTCAGAATCGCCGTAAAAAATCCGAATGGATGCGCCGGATCGGGCGAGGGACGAAAGCCCGGTTGAAGCGCATCGGTCCAAGAAAATTTTTGATTTTCGATGACTTCGAGTATACAACCTATATTTGGAAAGTTCTCTCCTTCCGGAGATTGCATCGTAGAACGAAAAATTCCTCCGGGTCTTAGGTCGATTTCACAATCGATCGTTTTCCAAGGATGGGGAGTGAACCAATGAACGAGATGTTTCGGTTGGGTCCAAGCGGCCCAAACCAACTCGCGAGGAACGTCGATGGTTCTTTCCAAAACGAGATCCAGATTCGGATCGGGGGTCGGATACAGTTGAGCGGACATCTTCTTTCTCCTATTGAGAGAACAAGGATCGTCAGGCTCGAACGAAATGCAAACCTATTCTATTCCTCAAGGAGTTTTAGAATCTGTTCCTTCAAAAGATTGCGGATGGAGGATTCCTCGAAACTATTTAAGAATTTCATTAAGTTGTCCGCGATGGCTTGAAACTCGGTGTCCATCCGTTCGCGGATTTGATAACGGGAAAGAAGACTCAAAATCACGACTCCGTCCCCTTGCGAACGCTCCTCTTTTGCGAAGAGGGAATGAATCAGCTTTTTGTCGTTCTTATCCGCTTTTTCCAATAAAAGAAGAATCGGATACGTATACAAACCGTTGTAGAAATCCTTGAGCGGAACCTTGCCGCTTTTGCTTGCGGGAGTGAAGTAATCGATCGCGTCGTCTTTTTTCTGAAAGAAGGAACCGAGATCGATTCCGAATTGCCGAAGCTTCTTCTTTTCCTTTTCGTTCTTTTCGGAGAGAACTCCGGCGGAAGCGCTGACTGCGCCGAACAAGGAAGCGGTTTTACCGTAAACAACTCTATTATAAATTTCTAAAGTGATTTTGGGGTTTTTCTCCCATTCCATCTGGATGAGTTCGGAAACGGCAAGATCCTTGATGACCTGAGTGAAAATGTCCATCAGCTCGGGATAACCGAGACCGTTCAGATGATCGATTCCGCATGCGAGAAGATAATCTCCGGCGAGGATCGCGGTCTTGTTTCCGAACTTGGACCCGACGCTCTGAAGTCCCCTTCTCGTTTCAGCCTCGTCCACGACGTCGTCGTGCAAAAGACTCGCGGCGTGGATCAACTCGGCGATGGCGCCGACGTCCAGCCAATGTTTGCCCGGATAACCTAAAAGCTGACAAAGGCAGTAATGAAGAATCGGGCGAATCCGTTTTCCCCCGGATTGGATCGTATAAGATTTGATCTCGGCCAAAATTTTGAGATCTTCCCGAATGATCGCTTCGAGTTTTTTATCGAATTTTCGAACCAGAGAATCTTTGAATACGGACGCTTTCACTACCCCTTCCCGTGGGGCCAGTATTCAAAACAACGGTACAGGCTCAAGCAAGAACCTTTCCGGAAGTTCAGGCTTTGAGTTTGTTTTCGAGAATCAAGAGCTGACGCGCGAGAATATCCTCCATATCCCGAAACTGTTCCTTACGGTATATGTGGATCAAATTGCGGTACATCCGTTTGATGATGGAAAGAGTGCTGGCTCTCGTGAAATATCTTTCACTCGGGGTAAAACTGTTCGCCTCCAAAAAGCGGATGCAAGTGGACTTATCGAGAAGAACCCCTCCGTGAAACGGATCGATGAAGGTTTCGTAATCGGGAGAATCGAAATGAAGAAGGAAGTGCAAAGGCATGTTCACCCCGTACAACGGAAGCGAAAGTCTGCGGGCTACGAGCAGATAAATCGCCGAAAGGGAAATCGGGATTCCCTTGCGCGTACGAACGATGCGGGTAACGAAAGAATTGTTCGGATCGTCGTATTGATCGTTGTTACCCTGAAAATTCTCCTCCGAAGAAAGAACTCTCGTCAAAAAATGAACCTTTAATTCTTCCGAAACGTATTCCGGATTTAGATCGCAGAGTTCCTCCACTCGAAGGGCGAGTTGATCCAGATAGATTTTGAATTCGTGATAGGACGCGTCCGGATCGCCGACGCTCGAAAGAAGAAAGACGGCCTCCTCCAAATCGGAATAATCATTCACGTGTCCTTTGTCCGCAAGGATCGCATAACGCGCGTTAATACGTTCGAGATGAACTACGGAAGAAATAGAACGCGCAAAAACGCGGAGCGTGGGATCCTTGAACTCCTCCACGAAATCGCTGATCTTAAATTGCCACGGAACCATGTCCGCGATCTCCCGAATCACTTGGATTTTTTCGTCGCTTCCGGCAAACTCAAGCTGATAAAATTTTTCTTCCAGCTTATCGGGAGGGAAAGAGAGAGAATCATGATAAGAATCGGATGAGGGCATAAACATTATCTTTTTACGAAAAACGAAATGAGTCAATTCAGAATGAAATTTGCCATCGGAAAAAATGAAATGAGAATTATAAAAACCTCATCGCAAAAGAGACAGAACCGAAGTGCTTAGGAGAAATTGTAAATTACTATGTCTTACGGTGTAAGGCCGAAGTACTAAAAAAACCGAATGAAAAAGTTTGGAAAAAAATTGCAAAAAAAGGAAACGCTCCCCGCGAAGACGGCGGGGAGAGATTTTTTAAACGGTAAGAGCGGATAATTCTTCGAGAGCTTTCTTTTCTTCTTCCGGTTTCGGAGGAGTTCCGTGCCAACCCGGATTATTCTCCATAAAAGAAACGCCCTTTCCCAATACCGTATTGAACAGAATGATGGTAGGAGATCCTTTGTGCTGCTGCGCCTTCTCGAACGCGGAGATGATCTGTTCGATATTGTGGCCATCAGCTTCCAACACGTTCCAACCGAAGGCAAGAAATTTCTCGTTGAGAGGTTCGAGGTTCATAACGTCTTTCGTAAAACCGTCGATTTGAATTCCGTTCTTGTCCATAAACACGATCAGATTGTCGAGTTTGTAATGCGCCGCGGATTGAGCCGCTTCCCAAGTCATACCTTCACCGCATTCTCCGTCGGAGATACAAGTGTAGATTCTATGATTCTGTTTTTTCAGTCTGGCGCCGAGTGCAAGACCGACGGAAACGGAAAGACCTTGTCCCAAAGAACCGGACGCGCTTTCGATTCCGTTCATATAACGCGTGGAAGGATGACCTTGCAGTTTGCTTCCGAGTTTGCGGAACGTCAGAAGTTCTTCGACCGGAAAATAACCGGAGTGAGCCATGGCCGCATAACGGATCGCACACACGTGACCGTTGGAAAGAATCAGACGATCGCGTTCTTCCCAATCCGGATCGGACGGTTTGTGGTTTAGAATTTTCTTATATAAAACCGCGTAGATATCCGCGAGACCCAAAGGTCCGCCCGGGTGACCGGAATTCGCCGCGGTCACCATTCGGATCACGCTTTTTCTGAGTTCGTTAGCAAAACTCTTGAGTTCTTTGATATCGTTCATATTCTTCCTAAGCGAATGAGATGCTGATTTCCAACCTCGAGACGAGGTGCCGAAAGAAGGTCAGTTCGCGGAACGAAACAGAACCAGCCCGGAAAGGAAAATGACAGTGTATAGAGGAAGAAAAATATAGTGTAGCTTTCTGTGGAATTCTTTTTTTCGAGTTATTCCCGACCAGACCATCAGGAGCATTAAAACCAAGGTGAGAATCGCGAACATGCGATGTGTGTCGATGATCCATCGATCGACCGCGGGTAAAATTCCGGCGTTCTCCAAACCTCCCCCCAAATATTTTACGTAGAGAAGGGAAAATGCCGTCGTTAAGTTGAAAGACGCCCCCGCAAGATTGAAAATCCGATGCAGAAGATTCTTTCTAAAGCGAAAATAATAACCCGTGTAAAAACACAGAACCGAAAGAGTCATTCCGACGTGAATCAGGGTTAGAATCATCTCTTCCATTTTCGGTCATAGGCCGCTCATCCATACAAATTTTTCGAAAAGGATTCGGAGAAACCGAAAAACGAGTTCGGAAATATCGGCAAACGCCTTCCTTGGATTTTTTATTTGACCGAGGAAATCAGCCCGAAATACTGGTTCCATAGTAAATTGCTGCCTTAGCTCAATTGGTAGAGCATCTGATTTGTAATCAGACGGTTGTGGGTTCGATTCCTATAGGCAGCTTTTTCTCTTCGGGTAGGTACTCAAGTGGCCAACGAGGGCAGACTGTAAATCTGCTGACTATGTCTTCGAAGGTTCGAATCCTTCCCTGCCCAATTTCATTTCTACTCTTCCTCGCAATCAAATTTTAACAATCAAAAGAATCCTGGAAGATAGATTCTGACCCGTAGGGAAGAATCTGCTGAGTTAAACATCGCGACCCATAGGAAGCGATGCGAGACAGGAAGTCGAGCAAGCATTGCGACGAGCCTACGCGAGCGAGGCAGGATTGCCCGAGCGAAGGGGAGGCGAATCCTTCCCTGCCCAATTTCATTTCTACTCTTCCTCGCAATCAAATTTTAACAATCAAAAGAATCCGGAAGATAGATTCTGACCCGTAGGGAAGAATCTGCTGAGTTTCCTTCGAAGCTTTCACGTGAGAGTATTTCAAGCGACCCGTAGGGAGCAATTTGCTGAGTTTCCTTCGTAAGCGCCTAAACAACCGCACCTTTTTCTAATCGTATAAATGTTGTAAACTGTCTTTGATGAAAAAAACGAAAATAGATTGGCCCAAAGAGTTTGATGACTTTTCAAAGAGTGGACTTTCCCAGCCTCAGTATTGTAAAGAAAGACACCTCAAATACACGACGTTTCGATATCATTGGGAGAGACGTTCTAAGCATTCAGAGAAGAACGACTTTGTAGAAATTCCTCCTTCCTCGACAAATTCTCAGTCATTGGTAGAAGCCGAATTTTTGACCCTAAAGATAGATACGTCGGGGAAGGCATCGCTCCAAGTAAACGTTCAGTTTAGTTTAGGACGATGGAGTTAAATCCCGGAAACAGAAAAGTGTATCTTCGACCTGGGGCGACGGATTTAAGGAAATCGATCAATACGCTCTCTGTAATCGTAGAAGGAAAGATGAAAAAAGATCCGTATTCGGCGAGCGTCTTTCTCTTCTGCAATCGCAAGAAAGATAAACTGAAGATGCTCTACTGGGATAAGAGCGGGTTTTGCCTTTGGCAGAAGAGACTGGAAGAGAGTAAATTCCCGTGGCCGAACTCAGAGGAGGAAGTGCATAAAATACCCGTTGAAAGGTTTCATTGGCTATTGAATGGGATCGATTTTTTCAAAGAGCACAAGAAACTAAAATACAAGAATGTCAGTTGAAAATGTTTGACTCAAGAAAAGAAAGTATTAAGACTGAATCCGAATGTCTTTGGATCTAAACTCTCTTCCTGATGATGTAGAAGAACTAAAAAGAATCATTATATTAGAGAATAATAAATATCAGGAAGAATTACGACTCCAAAAACAGAAAGAATCCGAACATTTGGATCAGATCGAGAGATTGAAGATCCAGCTTTTCGGGAGAAAGACTGAGAAATGGAGTCAGATCGAAAAAGATCAAGGATTTCTTTTTAACGAAATAGAAAGCTCCTTGCAAGAAGATTCTCCTGAACCCGAAGAAGAAAGTCTTTTTAGTCCTGTTAAAAGCCATACAAGAAAGAAGACGGGAAGAAAACCTTTCCCGGACTACTTTCCAAGAATCGAAATCCTACATGATATTCCTGAAATTGATAAAACCTGTTCTTGTGGTCACGAGCTTACTCGTATCGGAGAAGACAAGTCCGAGAAGTTAGATATTATCCCGGCTAAAATACAAGTCGAAGTTCATATTCGCCCTAAGTATGCGTGTAAGCATTGTGAAGGAACTTCTGATGAAACTCTACCTGTCGTAAGAATCGCGCCGGTTCCCCATCAGATCGCTGAGAAGAGTATGCTTTCTTCCGGATTCTTAGCTCACACGCTTACTCAAAAGTTTGCGGATGCTCTTCCGTTTTACAGACAAGCCGGGATTCTCCAGAGATCGGGAGTGGATATTTCAAGGAGCACCCTTTCCAATACCGCAATTCAAGTTTTTGAAAAACTTTCTCCGATGATCGAGGATGTGAGAAGGGAACTTTTCAAATCGAAGTATTTGCAGATCGATGAGACGATTCTTCAAGTGTTAAACGAAGAAGGAAAGTTGAATACATCCAAATCGTATATGTGGGTGATCCGAGGGTTCATCAGAGAAAAGCCCGTTGTTCTCTATCATTATGAGCCGAGTCGGAGCGCTAAGTTTTTAGAAGAATGGATCCAGGGATTTGAAGGAATCATCCAAACGGACGGTTTTGAATCTTACGATTCTTTGTTGAAAGTTAAATCTAAGATTCTTCACGCGGGATGTTGGAATCATGCGAGGAGGAGATTTTTCGAAATTCTAAAAATCGATTCTAAGAATGTGCAAGCAGAATGGATCGTAAAGAAAATCGGTAAGCTTTATACAATCGAGTCAAAAGCTAAGGTAGAAAGTTTAAGTTCTGAAGAACATCTGAAACTCAGGCAATCCGAATCTAAGCCTATCGTTGATGAGATTCGTTCTTGGATGAACAAACGGATCGTCGAAGTTGCTCCCAAATCTTCTATGGGAAAAGCGCTCTCTTATCTTTCTGGCCAGTGGGAAAAACTGCTTCTCTTTTTGGATCATCCGGAATTGCAATTAGATACGAATCTCGTTGAGAACGACATTCGTCCTTTTGTGATCGGTAGAAAAAACTGGCTCTTCTCCGGTTGTCCACAAGGGGCAACTGCGAGCGCGGGATTCTATTCGTTAATTCAAAATGCAAAGATCTCAGGTATCGATCCTTACGCTTATTTACGAGATCTTTTTAAGTCTTGGGAAACGATACCGAGAAGTCTTTCTTGCGAGGATCTGCCAAAAAACGGTGGGCTTGTGGTTCGTTAGGCGGTTACTTTCCTTCGAAGCTTTCACGTGAGAGCATTTTGAGCGGACCCGTAGGGAGTGAAGAAATGCGACGCGAATCCATGGTAGGTTTCGACCCATAGGGAGAAACCTGCTGAGTTTCTGGCGAAGCGCACGTGAAAGACGCCGTGGAGCCCAATCGAGCAGGATGCGAGATTGCGGCCCTTGCTGACAGATTTTTGGAAGGTCCGGATATCCGGACTTTCCAATTTAGCTTTCACAGAGAAGGTGCACCTTGTATTCGTCCCACTTCGCCATCAACTTCTCAGGCTGAGCTTTCGTCATGTCGATGTTACCGTCCTTGTCGCGGGGAAGATATGTGTCTACCTCCGACTGCGTAAACAACGGCTTCTCCATCTTCGTCCCCAAACTCACTTCCTTGTATGCAAGCTCCATCGAAGTACGCTCATGGTTCTTCTGCGCATTCTCTGCAGCTAACCCCTGGTTGAATTCGTTCTGAAAGTTGTAATTGAGTTCTAAAGGTTTAAACCCGTGTGTGTTTGTATCATATGTGATTGACGCAACTGTCGCTCCCTGCATCTGACCGCTCGCAGTAAAGTTACCTTGATCGTTAAACGTTAGGCTTCCTCCGTGTCCTCTAAACTGCGGTGGAATCTTCTCGTTGCCGTAGTTGTAGTATGCTCCCACATCTGCGTGGCCGTCGCTACGAGCGGACATACTCACCCCTACGTGGTGAAGGCCGTTTTCACTCTTGTGCAAGTCTAAGCTCGCGTTCAAGCCATACGAACGATCCTTGAAGTTGTAGTCCCCTCCGACACCTAATCCTTTGTTACCGCTTCCTACGGTGTAGTTCAAGGAGGCGTTGACTCCAAGACCGCTGTCGCGGTTGTAACTCGCTCCGATGTTAAAACCTTGAGCTTTCAGGACTTCTTTGATAAAGCCGCCCTCTTTCCCTAACGCGTTCCAACTCACGCCGCCGCCCCAGCCGCCTTTGATTTCCTGTTGGCCGGTGATGATGTTTGCGTTCTGGTGCTTGTTGTAGCTCACGAAGCCTGTAAAGCTCGAACCCATTCCTAATGTCGCCGTTGAGATCACTCCGTTCACAAGGGCGGCCGCTTGGGGCGAGTTCGCTACGCGAAACGCGCTCTCCGCTTCAATCAGCACTGCACCATTCGGTTTTGATAAAAACAAAGAACAACGTAGTGCACGATGGTGCAATGCCGGATTTCCGCTGCGATCGCTCTCGCGGGATAGCTTGTTCTTCTTTCAGCAGTTGATTGCTTCGCACAGCCTGTGCAGTCGGAATGTCTTTAGCGTTAGCCGTTGAAAGTTTGAAGAAAAAATGAAAGGAAAGTTACTGAGTCAGGAACCGACTCTTTGATACATCAAAGAGTCGCCTACAGAGTGCTTTTGTCAATGGGAAAGGAGAAATTGAAGGATATTTTTGTTCGCCTGATTCACATGTAAAATAATATATCGTTTCACTAAGATCATTCTTTTGTGCCAACGACGGACAATTCTTCGTTCAAATAAATTCCATCCGTTAAGATTTCTTCAGGACTCACTACCTTTTTATTCGAATATAAAACATCCCCCACATAGCGTCCGTAGATATCTTTCGATCTACTCCTTACAATAATCTTCGTTTTAGAGGGTAATTTCTTTTTCAGAAGTTCAAAGTCATTTTCTCCTTCATTTGTATCCAACTCAGCCGCCCAAACGTTGTGCAATCGGATTCTCTGCCTTGTAATTAAATTAAAACCTAACTGTAGCTTTACGAGAATTGTATCACCGTCAATGACTCGCTCGATTTCTCCGGAGTAGAAATAAAGATCCGAGGATTGGGAAAGTTTTGTTTTTTCAAGAGACCAGGATTTACCTTGCTTTTGAAATCTTAAAACATCACCGGCTTTATATTTGTTATTAGCCCTACTCTTCGGTGTTTCATAGTAACAGTAGAACCCTAAATCAAGCAGGTAGACTGTATTGTTTTTTAAAGTTTCTTTGATTTTGTAATGCCAAAGCAAACCTTCAGGACGTCTCCATTTTAAGATCGGAGATTTTCTTTGTTGTCCTACCTCTTTGATTTTAAAGGAAAGCGTTTCTTCACTCCAACCTTCTTTAATAGCTATCTTTGTCAGCTTGTCTCTCAACTTTTCATCGGATACGGATGCTAATTTACGATAATGGCTCCAACTCAGCCTGTGATCTAACTCCGATTTACCATAGACTTCGTAAAATTTTTGAGCATAAAAGAGGTTCCTTTCAAAAAAACCTTTCTTTAAATACCTTTGCAACTGCATCGAAATCGTTTTCATCCAACTGCCACTCGTTTGTTCCTCCGCAGTCGCATTCTTTTCTGCGTTCTTTAGAATCTTACCGATTTCTCGATTTGCTTCTAATGTAACGGTGTTTTTATTCAAATTACTCTGATTACGTATTTCGACGTATATTTTTAAAATGCCTTTCAAAGCTTTATCAATATCGTCCTGGTTCATGGAAAATGATAAGCTCTTTGGCTATTTCCTACGTTTGCGTTTTTTAGAATTTCTTTGAGTATTAAGATGAACGATGCTGTTGCCTATTTGGTTAGGAGTATTTTTCGCTAACTGTCCGATTTCTTTGAGAACAGGCTGCATCGATTTTACTAAGTAACGAAGATAAAGACGATAAAACCATCCCATATCTTTGTAATGAGCATATTCGGATCGATTCTCGTACAGCTGTGATAAAAGGTTTGCTATCGTGAATGAATCAAATAGAAGACTCTCTTCCAGCCTTTCAATCAATTCATTCGCTTCCTTTGGAGCAAAACTCATGAAAGTCTCGCGAAAAAAGTCAATTTCTTTGGTCTGCCCTCCCAAAAGAAACAATGATCTTGCAACGCTCAATCGGAATAGCTTTTTATAATCTTTGCGTAATTGTTTTTCTTCGATCTTTTCTTTAATTTTAAGATGATAGGAAAGAATTTGAATCATTAAATCATAGTCAGGGAGAGATTCAATCGACCAATCCAGACGATCGATCAAAAAGTATAAAACGGACGCATCTTGATAGCCCGCTTCTTTAATGAACGGCTCGGCACCGCTTTCCGTCTCTAAATAAGAATACGTAATTTCAATATACTTGGAAATAGGAGAATTTTTGTATTTAGAACGCAACTGCTTTAAATCAGGTTCCAACCCCCCAACTTGATAGTAAAGAATCTCTCCTAAATATTGCACGACTTCATCTTCGCGAAGATTAAGGCTTCTCAATTTCTCCTTATATCCATTACTTAGCGATTTCAATTCTTCGATAATAACCTTATTTTCTTCCGCAATCCGACTTTCTAACACAGAACACCTCGTTCATATTATACATCAATCATACATTCAACAAAACAATCCGACTTGCTTAATAAAAATACTCTCCGCTGGATTATAAAAGTAATTTATATATTTATAATATTCTTCGCAACTGCGGTGCGCCAATTTTAAAAAAATAAAAACAAGTCCCTTCTAAAACGAAGTCTTCGTTTTTAAAAAATTAAATATCCTCTCTTTTACGGTCTCTTTCTTGTTTTTTAATTCAGATTTCGTTCCTCCGAGACGATTTCATCTTACAAATGAAATCCATTCAACTCAAAACCAAAAACTCATATCACACTGCTCTTCTTTTCAAAGCTCAGTTGAATCTTCTTTCTCCGTCAGAAAAAGATGTTATTCCAAAATCCACTCGATGCGATTGGAAAAATCGAAATCTTTCTACCTTAGTGGGATATGATTCCCAAGATCCGATTTTTAAAGATTTGGATTTGTACAAAAAAGCTCTCGATAGCAAAACGTTTATGAAAACTCTCAAATCACTTTTCTCCATTTATTCTTTTTATTATTCCCTGTCTGAATCCATTCGAGGAAAAAGAAGAATCTGGAACGATCGTAAGAAAGAAATCGTTTCTATCATTCAACGAATAGCTCCTAACCTCGGCCTAAAACGTTCTTGTCGTTTCATGAAAGTGTCCGTTCAAAGATATTACAAATGGAAAAACGAAATCCTTTGTAACTCTTCCGTATTTGGCCTTTGCAGAAAGATCCATCCAAAACAACTCACAATCCAAGAACAAAAAATCATTGCGCGGTATCTCAAAAAGCCTGAATTTTTCAATTGGCCTCTTCGTTCCATCTTCTACAAAATCATAAAAGACGGCGTTGCTTTCTTGAGTTTGGCCACATTCTACAAATACGCAAGAGTTCTTGCTCCCAAAAGAGAAATCATTCGAAAGGCGAGAAGAAAGATCGGAATTCGTTCCACAGCTCCCTTACTTCTTCTTCACATGGATACAACCATATTACGAGTACAAGATGGTTCTAAAGTATATATCCATTTCATTATGGACAATTTTTCCAGGACAATTTTAGGTTGGAAAGCTTCTTTAGAATGGAATTCCAAAAATACGATGTTAAATTTAAAAGAGGTCTGTGAGAAATTCGATTTATTCCACAAACAAATACAGCTTCTTTGTGATGACGGTTCGGAAAATGCGGGAGAAGTAAATAAATTCCTTTGCTCACCGCGCTTATTCATTGAAAAATTAATCGCTCAAGTTGACATCACATTTTCAAACAGCATGATCGAAGCCGTGAACAAAAAAATAAAATATGAATTTCTATTTCCGAAAAAGCTTTACTCGTTTCAAGATGTGATCAAAACATTAAAGCTTGCAGTTACGGAATACAATGATCGTCCAAGCGGAGTTCTATTTGGCTATTCTCCGAACGAAGTTTTAGAAGGTGCAATACCAGATCCACTTCGTTTTGCCAAGCCGATTAAAGAGGCTGCTTCAAAAAGACCAAGCATCAACAAAAACGATCCCTGCGGCTCTTGTTGACAGTTTTTTGGAAGGTCCGGATATCCGGACCCTCCAATTTAGCTTTCACAGAGAAGGTGCACCTCTCAGTCTCTGAGGAATCGCCGTGTTTCCGTCGTGGTTGTAAGACAACGCTAAACTCGAGTGACCTTCTCTACTCGCCGATACGTTAACACTTCCGTTCGCCCAAGATTTGCCACCTGCCTTGTTCACGTCATAGCTTGCGTTCGCGGTATAGCTGCCGCTTGGGGCGAGTTCGCTTCGCGAAACGCGCTCTCCACTTCAATCAGCATCGCACCATCAAGTCCAAAGAAAGAAAAAGAACAGCGTAGTACTCGATGGTGCAATGCCGGATTTACGCTGCGATCGCTCTCGCGGGGAAATGCTTTCTCTTTCAGCAGTTGATTGTTTCGCACCGCCGGTGCAGTCGGAATGTTTTTAACGTTAGCCGTTGAAAGTTTGAAGAAAAAATGAAAGGAAAGTTGCTGAGTCAGGAACCGACTCTTTGATATATCAAAGAGTCGTCTACAGAGTGCTATTGTCAATGGGAAAGGAGAAATTGAAGGAAATTTTTGTTCGCCTGATTCACATGTAAAACTGTATGTCCTTTCAATAGAGAACCTTTCTTGTTGTTCCTTACCATTCGCGGATTTGAAAGTTCTTCACTTCGGTAAATACGGCAACATCTCCTTGATCCTCTCTAGATCCTCAGGCAACAGATCCACCTTCACAAGACTTTCCGTCTTCGGATCAAAGTAAATGCAAGGTACAGTCGGACTCCAAGCCTTCTCCACATACATCGTTTGCCCCGTCGTTTTGTCGCGAACCGCTTCGCCGAGGACGAAGCCCTTTGGTGTTCCGTTAGATTTCATACTTTGTATCTTCTCTCAACTCGGTTTTACCCTCACCCGCGACCTCTTTTGCAAGACTTCAAGGATTTCTCATCTACTTCCTTCGATTCCAGATCAAAGATCGTAAACTTTTTGTAGTTCAAAGTCTCTCCGGTTCTTAATGTGATCACATATGTATCGTTTCCACATTCCGTAAAGTCTTCGATCTTCTCAAATTTGTCATTCGCCGAATCCAGGATCGGTGAATATTTTCTCACAAACGGAGCTTCTCCCTTCGGAAGTTTCGCTCCAAAATAATACCGAAAACCCCCAAACACGTGCTTCGGTTGTTTGAAAATCAAGAGCGTTAAACTCTTACTTGGATTTAACTTCTCGTATTCAACGCTTTCAGTCAGCTTCGTGCTCTGGAAAAGAAAATAACCGAATACACAAGCAATTGCTAATACGACTATATTTAAGATTAAAAGAAATAGTTTCATATTGATTTACCTAGGAATATATTGGTATTCCTTCTCCTCCCCGCCACCGCTCCGAATATCTGTAATACAAGTAATATCTTTCTCCTTGCTTCCGTCCCAGACACTGTTTATCTCAATGGCAACCATCACGATTTTATCAATTCCGCCAGACACATCAGTATCCTCAAAAATATTATCAAAATTTGGGATTTGAATTTTTTGATATCCAACTGTATCTTTGAGAGTCACTTTTTGTTTTTGATACAACCAAGGATTGGAAAAAGACAATTCCCCGGCCTGAATCGGACTTGGAGGATATTCTGTGACCAGATAATAGATCGTAATGTCCTTGGGTCGGTTGCGTTCCAAAAATCCTTTCTTGTTGTTTTGTTTGCCGGGGAGGATATAAAAGGAATTCACTTTTTTTTCATCTAACATTATATATATGTAACTTAGTAAGATTTCTCCAACACCGCGATTCGTATCTGTACAATACGCCTTTCCTTCTTTCAAGCCATAACGATGCACATAATAAGGAATGTTGTCACAAGACTTCTTGGTCCAATCCCGAAATGCCTTTTTGTCTTTTTCCTTCGGTTTGGATTTCAAGAAATCGGAAAGCTCCTTTCCTTTGGGGCGTAAATGAGAAGTCGCCCAAGAAAGCCCCCAAGACCAACGACCATCATCAAAAAACGCGGTTCCGTAAAAAGTCTGCTTTAACACATCATCGTCTTTCATCGTCTTCAATGCCTTCAAAGACGGATTGTCTTTTGAAGTTATACAATCCGGACCGGGAAGAATTTCTTCCTGGCTCCAAAGATTCATAGAGAAGAAAAGAAAGAGCAAAAGTAGAATTTGCAATTTGATATTTTTCATTTTGGTTTAGTCCTTTTTAAAGAAGTCAAATTTGAAAATATTAGAGAACTTGTTCCAAAAGCCACCCGAAGAACTCCGTCTTCTTGATCCCGATGAGGAACTACCAGAAGGAGTATTCGCTCCCGTATCTTCGACAATTGTATATGCGTAGTTAAATTGTGCCACATTCAATTTGTCAATTGGATAAAAGACGGCACGTCCATCTTGTCCACCGGCTCCACTTGTGTATCCCTTGTTTGCATCACCATATGAGTCATTGATCATGAATCCACGTTCTCCATGTGGTCCTTCCACATATCCAACAATTCGAGTTACGTGACCAATGCTATTCGCGTATTTCCCTCCGACGTTCACAGCCATTCCTTGATCGAGTTGTCGTTTCGCAAATTCAAAGAATTTATCATTAAATTGGGCTCTAGTTTGACTCTCCTTCATGTAAATATCTGCCCCAACTTTCAGACCGTCTTTCTTCAAAGCTTGAGATATTTCCGAAACTTCCAACTGAGAAGGTCTCTTTCCAAGAGCAACGGCAAAGTCTCCCATGTGTTTTGCGACTTCACCCACAGTTTTTCCGTTGTTGTGACGATCTTCTGCAATCACGGTCGATTGGCAAACCGCGCTGTCACGCAGATCGCCACCCTTACCATCTCCATATTTGTCGTTCTGCCAATCCCAAGCCTTGTATTCATTCGGGTTGCTCCTGTCATATGCTCGAACAAGACCACGCTCTCCAGGATAACTACTCTGAGCTTCTCTCTGCGTTCTTCCTACTTCTTCCACAACCATTTTTCCCTTGTGGCCGTTTCTCTCGATCTCAACCGTATGCGTGCCATTCTTTGTCTCGTGCAATATCGGCTGACCAGTCACGTCCTTACGCAAACTCACCTTCGGAGTTCCGTCATCGTATTTCGTTCCGCTTCCTCCGCGCTCTCCCAATACATTGGTCAGATGGTTTAAATATTCGTTTGTGCTTTTAAAATTCACTCCGATTACGGTTTGTTTTAATACATCCAAACTGCTGCTTTTAGTCAAATAGTCCTTACCGTTTAAATGCTGAATTTGCTCGATTTCAACTTTGCCGTTCTTGTTTTTAAAGAACAAATCTTCCTTTAGCCCGTATTTATTGCTTTCAGACTGAAAGTGAACTACGCCGTTTTCATCAGATCCAACATTCTTCCATTTCGATCCAGCATAATCAAATTCTTTGATTTCGCCTAATGCACGGATTTTGTCTTTTGAATTCGCTGATTTTACAATTTTCGTATTGTCTTCAGACAATATTCCATTTCCGTCTAAAACACGTTGAACTTGTTCAGTGTAGTTGTGCACAACGTAGCCCGCGCCGGAATTGGATTCTCTTCCGCCCACAACGTAAGTATGATTCTCCTCTACTTCTAAGTTGTAAACCTTAGTCGGTTCCGTGTTGTAGTAGTAAATCCCCGTTACAGTTCCCCAACTTCCGTCTGCTTTGAGAACTTGGTCTCGCAAGCGGAGGTCTTCCACCTTCACCCATTCCGAGGTTTGGGTTGTGGTGTTAGAAGAGAACCTTTCCGTCTTACTCAACGTTACATCCGAGGCTGAATGGTTAGAATCTGTAGAATGGGGAAGCTCCTCTATTACACTCGCTGTCTTTGTTTCGCTCTCGCTTCCCGAGCCCAAAAGGCTCGTCACGATTCTTGCTTCTCGCGGATGAAGCAGATGTTCATGAGTTTTGAAATCTCTTTGGATTCCCTTTAGATCAAACGGTGATACTCTGTTTTGGTTTGTGTTCTGACTTCCGTTTGCACTCACCCTCCGTCTAAACGGGTGGTTCCAAGTCGTATGAATCTCGTCTTCCCCGTCTAACTCAAGAAAGAAAAGCTGCGGAACTTCGTGGACAAAAGTTTCCGTGACTCTCTTGTTCTCGAGTTTTCCGGTTCTTTCGTTCCAGGACTGGACTACGTCCCCGATCTTTACTTCTTCGATCGCTACATATTCGTAGTCCTCGGAACTAAACTCGGTTGATTTAACATTCCCGTATATTCCGTTTTCTTTGTGTTTCAAACGCAATACCGGGACGTCTCCGCGAAAACACGTGTCTAAGTGGAACACGCCCGCCTTGTCCACCATCTTGCTTCCGTCGTTCGCAATACCGAAGCTCTGGGCAATATCTCCGAACATTCCCGTTACAAACTTACCGAAAGTGCTCGTTGCACTCTTACCGTCGTTGAAGCGGATCTCAATCCCCGATCTTTCTCCGGCTCTCGTTACATCGTCCTTCCATTTCTGCAAGCCCTCAGGCGTTTGGGACATCGCTTCCTTGTGCGCATTCCATTTCTCTAACAACTTCTCAGGCTGTGCATTCTCTACGTCGATGCTGCCGTCCTTGTTTTTAGGTAAATACTTGTCCACATCTGCTTGCGTAAACAACGGTTTCTCCATCTTCGTCGCAATACTCAGCTCCGTACGCAAGATCTCCATCTGAGACTTCTCGTGATTGTAAGAGCTGTTCTCAGCTGTCACACCTTGAAGATATTCGTTCTGGAAATTCTGGTTCAAAGTCGCCTGTTCCCAACCGTGACTGTTCGTGTTGTAGCTCACAGTACCGATCGTAGCCCCTTTCAGTCCCTGGATGCTAAAACCCAATACCCCGTCATTCCCTAAGTCAAGCGTCGCTCCCCCTCCTCTCAGTCTCTGAGGAATCGCCGTGTTTCCGTCGTGGTTGTAAGACAACGCTAAACTCGAGTGACCTTCTCTACTCGCAGATACGTTAACACTTCCGTTCGCCCAAGACTTTCCACCTGCCTTGTTCACGTCATAGCTCGCGTTCGCGGTATAGCTGCCGCTTGGGGCGAGTTCGCTTCGCGAAACGCGCTCTCCGCTTCAATCAGCATCGCACCATCAAGTGCAAAGAAAGAAAAAGAACAGCGTATTACTCGATGGTGCAATGCCGGATTTACGCTGCGATCGCTCTCGCGGGGAAATACTTTCTCTTTCAGCAGTTGATTGCTTCGCACAGCCTGTGCAGTCGGAATGTTTTTAACGTTAGCCGTTGAAAGTTTGGAGAAAAAAATGAAAGGAAAATTACTGAGTCAGGAACCGACTCTTTGATACATCAAAGAGTCGCCTACAGAGTGCTTTTGTCAATGGGAAAGGAGAAGTTGAAGGAAATTTTTGTTCGCCTGATTCACATGTAAAACTGTATGTCCTTTCAATAGAGAACCTTTCTTGTTGTTCCTTGCCATTCGCGGGCTTGCAAGTTCATCACTTCGGTAAATACGGCAATATCTCCTTGATCCTCTCCAAGTTTTCAGGCAACAGATCCACCTTCACAAGACTTTCCGTCTTCGGATCAAAGTAAATGCAAGGTACTGTCGGACTCCAAGCCTTCTCCACATACATCGTTTGGCCCGTCGTTGTGTCGCGAACCGCTTCGCCAAGCACGAAGCCTTTTGGTGTTCCGTTTGTTGTCATATCTGCGTCTTCTCTCTAAAAAATCAAAACTCTCTGACCTTAATCCCTTTAGCGGCTCTCTTCCGGGTGGCTACTTTCAAAATCCTTCAGTCGTTCTTCTTCCTCGGGACTCAAGATCGGGCAGTGGTTTGCAAACGTACTAATTGAAAAACGAGTCCAGGCATCATTTCTGAGATGATGACCTTCAAATACCAACACATGACTGTTTTCAAATGTTAACTTTCCGGTCTGGCCTTCTTTGCGAAGATATACTCGGTAAGCCATTTGTTTAGCGGACTTACCATCAAATGAATTGTATTCACTTGCTTGTGAAGGCTCAATTTCATACGATACGATCTTGTCTTTAAACAAAAGATCGTATTCGCACCAAGCCTTGCCGGTTTTGAAACTTTTTCTCCAACCATCCAGAGCTTCTGTAAAACTCATGTTAAACGTTCTTTGTATGTTGTGTACAAGCTCAGGGGAAGACAAACCGACAGCCGCACCAAAATCTTTTTCTTCAAGCCCTGTTTTTAATTCCAACAGTTCCTTCACCAATCTTTCCTTCGCAATGTCTCTTGCATTCAAACCGATCTTCTTGAACTCTTCTTCTCCTTTCGGATTGGAACCGCCTAGATACTTGATCCCTTCCGCGAATTGTTCTTCCTTCGGAGAACAAGAAAAAACAAAGCCAAATGTAAGGGCCAAAACGAACATTAGAAATGGATGTTTGAATTTACTTTTCATCTTCATAGATTACCAACCTACTTCTTCACTCCCGAAGGAGCCATCACTTTAATGAAATACTGTGGGTTGACAAGGTAATGGGTAATATCCCCTTTCTTGTTCCTCACCTCTTGATAAAAGGCTGGGCTGACGCCTTTGGGTTCCGAATACGAGATCACGGAAATATGCAAGTGCGCTCCCGTCGATCTTCCGGTCGTTCCCAAATCTCCGATCTTTTGTCCCGCTTTGATGGAATCTCCAGCTTTCAATGGACTTCCATCTGCATTTCTTGGAATCGAATCAAAGTGTTTGTATTGAACCTCATACTTTCCCGCAAAAGGTCCCGTTAGTGTCGTCTCGATCGCCACGCTGTTTCCGGAAGAACTCACCGATCCCGGATTCCTGCGGATGTCTTCCGGAACCAATGCGAGCTGTTCCGGCGTCAATTCCACAGGGGTCTTTGCATCCGCCATCGTGTAGAATTTGCCATTCTCTGTGATCACTCCCACAGATCTCGTTGCCTCAAACGGTTTCGTAGTCTTGGCAAGTTCAGGATTTGCCTTTCTGTATTTTGTATCCATCACACTCAGTTGATCCGCAGAATACGAGTTTCCAGAAGAATCGTAATATCCCGCAACCCGCAGCTTGTTTCCGTTCCCGTCATACAACGGTTCCGAATACGAAATTCCCTTTTCCTTCAAGTGATTCGGAATCTCGCCTGGGATCGTAATCGACAATCCTTTCGTTGGCGGGGACTTTACCTTCCCTTCCAGGATCGAATTGATCTTCTCTCCTCTCGCCCCGCCCACATCCAAGCCGATATGATCGTTCGAATGCAAATACGTTCCCGCCACTTCTTTGTTGCTGTATCCCCCACGACCAAAGTGAGAATTCACAGAGATCGTCTTCCCTTCCGGATCGCCTGCCGGATTCTTCAGATATGCAGAAATCGGGATCTCTCTTTCTCTTTGTTTACTGTCTCTGTTGTCAGCGTGTGTCAGATATTCTTCGATATCGCGCAGCGCTTGTTTTCGCTTTTCTCCTCCGGCGCGAAGAGCAGCGGTGAGGACGTCGTCTTCTGAGCGTTTGACTGATTCTTCAGAGCGAGTCTTAAAGTCTCTAATCTTGTCATTCAGCTCCGCGACTTTCTTCGTATCACCCAAAGCCTTGTAATGTTCTTTCTGTTCTTTCAAACCATCCACGATTCTTTCGATCGCCTTCGGTTCTCCGGCAAAGGTGTCTTTTTCTCGGAGCAAGAAATCCGGTAAACTTTCATCCGCCTTTCTCACTGGCTTGTAGTTCAAAAAGTTTTTGTCCAGTTGAGCGGTTCTGTCCTGGATCGTTTGGATCTCTTTGTTCAACTTGTCGTATTCTGCCTTGTCCTTCTTCGGATCTAAGCTCCTCAGTTTGTCTTCTTTGGATAACAAGTTTTGTGTAAGATCTACTCGGTCATTGGCAATAGAGATTCTCTCTTTACCAAAAACCGTCTCCACGTTGTGATGCAGAGTCGCGTTGTCTTTGTCCAACAACGCTGCCACTTGGGTCTCATGCGTCTTCTTTTCGTTGCGAAGGTTCATCAACTCAGTCTTCTGTTTGTCGTTCAGAGAATTTGCATCCGATAATTTTTCAAGTCGATGCAACTCATTCTCTTTCGGATATGGCGCCACTTCCCGGTTGATGATCATCGCCCTTTCCTTCTCCAAAGTCTTCTGCATTGTCACCATGTCGTTTCTGCGTTTCTCCATCTCTGGAGTTCGCTTGTAGGGCTCGTTCGGATGATCCTTGTTCCATTTCGCGTAGCTCTCCGCTTCCTGTTTGTTTTGGCTCACGCGAAGGTCTGTGATCTTGCGGTCAAACTCGGCAAGTTGTTTTCTCGTTTCCGGCTTGATCTTGTCTCCCAGTGCCTTCAACTTCTCCTCATACGTTACCTTGTGTTCCGCCGGATTGAATGTGTCTTTCTTCACAAAACCGTGTTCTACGAGAACTTCAGCATACCTCGGATCGTTGTGGTGTTTCTCTTGGATCAGCTTTACAATGTCGCTCTTCACCTTTTCCGATCGCTCGATCATCTGCCGACCGATATTGTCTTCTTTAATCTTGTGTTCTGCTAACTTCTGATTCGTTTCTTTAATCGTGTTTGTCAGCTTTCCGCGTTCTTCCGCACTCGATATACTCAGTGCAGCAGACATGATATATCCTTTCATCGGAAGCGCATTACCCCCAGGAAGATTACCAAGGCCAACTCCAGGTTTCAAGAATCCGCTCGTGCCCACTCCGTTAGAACCCAACCAAGCTGAAACCGCTTTCATGTGTTCTTGCGTAAAACCCTTACTTGGATCGCTTCCCTTCAGTTGTTTGCGAAGGTCTGCTATTCCCGGTATCGAATCGCTCTTCGGATCATGGATCGCTTTCAAAAATTCATTGTTGCGGATCACTCCCAGTTGCATACTCGCTTCCGCTGCTTTTTGTTTCGTTACAAGGATGTTCGATTCCTTGTTTAACGTTTCTCGTAACGCATTTGTCGATTTCACTTCCTGTTGAAACTCTACAGCTTTCTGATATACCTCGTTACCGGTCCCGCCTTCAAGTCCCGCGAACTTCTTCGCTACGTCATACACATCGTTCGAAAGTCGTTTGAATCCTCCGAACATCGCCTCTTGCGCGTTGTTGTAATTGTGCACAACGTAGCCCGCGCCGGAATTGGAATCTCTTCCGCCCACAACGTAAGTATGATTCTCCTCTACTTCTAAGTTGTAAACCTTAGTCGGTTCCGTGTTGTAGTAGTAAATCCCCGTTACAGTTCCCCAACTTCCGTCTGCTTTGAGAACTTGGTCTCGCAAGCGGAGGTCTTCCACCTTCACCCATTCCGAGGTTTGGGTTGTGGTGTTAGAAGAGAACCTTTCCGTCTTCGTCAATGGTACATCCGAGGCTGAATGGTTAGAATCTGTAGAATGGGGAAGCTCCTCTATTACACTCGCTGTCTTTGTTTCGCGCTCGCTTCCCGAGCCCAAAAGGCTCGTCACGATTCTTGCTTCTCGCGGATGAAGCAGATGTTCATGAGTTTTGTATGTTCTTTGAATCCCGCTCGGGTCAAACGGTGATACTCTGTTTTGGTTTGTGTTCTGACTTCCGTTTGCACTCACCCTCCGTCTAAACGGGTGGTTCCAAGTCGTATGAATCTCGTCTTCCCCGTCTAACTCAAGAAAGAAAAGCTGCGGAACTTCGTGGACAAACGTTTCCGTGACTCTCTTGTTCTCGAGTTTTCCGGTTCTTTCGTTCCAGGACTGGACTACGTCCCCGATCTTTACTTCTTCGATCGCAATTAGCTCGTAGTCCTCGGAACTAAACTCGGGTGATTTAACATTCCCGTATATTCCGTTTTCTTTGTGTTTCAAACGCAATACGGGCTGTCTCCCCTCGAAACACGTGTCTAAGTGAAATACGCCTTGTTTGTCCACCATCTTGCTTCCGTCGTTCGCAATACCGAAACTCTGGGCAATGTCTCCGAACATTCCCGTTACAAACTTACCGAAAGTGCTCGTTGCACTCTTACCGTCGTTGAAGCGGATCTCAATCCCCGATCTTTCTCCGGCTCTCGTTACATCGTCCTTCCATTTCTGCAAGCCCTCAGGCGTTTGGGACATCGCTTCCTTGTGCGCGTTCCATTTCTCTAACAACTTCTCAGGCTGTGCATTCTCTACGTCGATGCTGCCGTCCTTGTTTTTAGGTAAATACTTGTCCACATCTGCTTGCGTAAACAACGGTTTCTCCATCTTCGTCGCAATACTCAGCTCCGTACGCAAGATCTCCATCTGAGACTTCTCGTGATTGTAAGAGCTGTTCTCAGCTGTCACACCTTGAAGATATTCGTTCTGGAAATTCTGGTTCAAAGTCGCCTGTTCCCAACCATGACTGTTCGTGTTGTAGCTCACAGTACCGATCGTAGCCCCTTTCAGTCCCTGGATGCTAAAACCCAATACACCGTCATTCCCTAAGTCAAGCGTCGCTCCCCCTCCTCTCAGTCTCTGAGGAATCGCCGTGTTTCCGTCGTGGTTGTAAGACAACGCTAAACTCGAGTGACCTTCTCTACTCGCAGATACGTTAACACTTCCGTTCGCCCAAGATTTGCCACCTGCCTTGTTCACGTCATAGCTCGCGTTCGCGGTATAGCTGCCGCTTTTAAAGTTGTAGTCTAACCCTAAGCCTACGTTGTTCGTAAAGTTCGTGTTCACGTTCATTCCAAGACCTTGATCAGCATTGTAGCTCAGTCCCAAGGTTAGATTGCTCATTTTCATTCCTTCCAACGCGGTCTTTAATATTTCTCCCCCAGGTAACCCTTTGACACCGGACACGTTCAAGCTAACTCCACCGCCCCAACCGCCTTTCACTTCGTGTTGACCCGTCAAAAGGTTCGCGTTCTGATGTTTGGTATACGTTACGTAGCCCGTAAGAGGAGTTTTTACTCCTAAGGTCGCCGTCGAGATGAGGCCGTTTACAAGGGCTGCAGCCGAGCCATTTGCCCCGTTGATTCTGTTTTCGATCGCCATCGTCGCCGCTGTACTCGCCGCAAGCATGGCCACCTGCGCATTGTTAAGCGAAAGCCCAACCGTCGCCAATGTTGTGTTAATCGCCGTCGCACCCGTTCCGATCACCGAATTTAACATCTGAATTCCCGCGGGACCGCCGAAATAGGTCACTGCTGCCGCTGCTGCTAACTGGACCAATACCTCAGCATCCTTCAGTCTTTGTTCTCTCGCTGCCTTTCTCGCCTCTTGTTTGTCGATTTGGTATTTGAGCAATAACCCCAGATTGTGACCCATTGCAGGATCTCCCGTCAATGCCTCGCCGATCTTGTCAAAAAGGACGTTACGCATCTCCGTTTCTACATACGCTTTGTTGATAATCCCTTGTCCCGTTCTGCCTTTCACGTCTTCCAGCGTTATCTTGTTGTGCCACTCTTTACTTTGGTCATATATCGAAGATCTTAAGTCCGAAGGTACGACCGATTCTCCCAGCATGTTCCCTAAATCCGCTACCGAAGTCAGAATTCCTTTGAATCCCTTCGATATGAGAGACGTGATTCCTCCGTTGAACAACTTGTTGTCAAGGATAAAAAGGGAGCTGTATCCCAGTGTAAGCGGCAGTCCGTTGGTCAGCATCCCGTCCCGTCTGTGTAAATCCCGCTCCGCTTGTTTGCGCACCACAAAGTCGCTCGCCTGCTTTGACCAAAGCTCGATTTGAGCAGGATCCATATGCGTAACTCTGCCGTATTCCTTCACAGAAGCGCTCGCAAGCACCTGTTGCGTCGTATCCCAGTTTTTAATATCTTCTTTCAGATCCCTCAGTTTCAGTTCGTTCAGGATCGATCTGGTTTCTTGATTGATATGTTTTTCGTATTTCTCCGACGTTAATCCAAGATCTCCCGTGATATGAGCGCTCGATTTAATTCCCGCTCCCACAACCTCGCCGATATTACCAGATATCCCCGCTACGACTCGCTTAAACTCACCGCCAAGAGATTGTAAAGAAAACGCTCCGCTACGCATTCCAAGCTCTTCTTTTGCCTGGCGCATCTCCATATATCCGATCGCAACTTGGCCTAAGGCGGCCGCATATTCGGGTGACGCCCCGTTTGCGATTGCAATTTTCTGAACTCCAAAACCGTACATGCTGTTTTTGAAATCCTTCCATTTTTCAATCGCGCTAAGATTGTTTTCATACTTATCTAAAGTTGATAGAGAAAAAGCTATCGCACCATAACCGACAATCGGCGCAAGGATCTCTGTAGCCAAAGGAGCAACCCTGAGCAGAGTTTTTTCCATTCCTCCAAAACCTGAATGATGGATCGCCGAATGGATTCCTTTCCCAATTCCCAAATTATGACTGCCCATATCGTGCTTGGCCTTCGACATCTCTATGTGCGCCATGAGACCGCCCGACAAAAACGACGCAACATCCGGCGGCAAATCAAAAGCCTTCGTAAGCGCGGTCGCAACGACGTCCTGTACCGCTTGGTTCGCCTGTTTGCTCACCCAAGCGCCGGTCGACATCCCTCCCAGCAAGACTGCTTCCACGTAATCCTTGACAATACTCGCAATCTTCACCTTGTTATTGACGTCTTGCGAAGCCAAAGACGCGTTCTTGTCGTGAACGTTCTGCGTAATATTAACTTCCGTAAAAAGGGCGGCCGTATGTTTGTTCGAGGAAAGATAACCGTTTACGTTTTGGAATGTGGCGTTTACGAGATCGCTAAAACCCTTCTCCCTCTCGTTGAACATATCGCCCAATCGGGAAGCGCCTCTCCCCAAAAGAAACGAATCCTTGGAAGGAGCCGAAATCGTTACAACCGCATCATCCGTGTTGTAACAATACGAATCCGAATTCGTCATGTCGCTACCGCAATACGAAGAAGTTCCGTTATACACCCTTCTGTGAGCCGTGATCTTCCCGTCGGCCCCCACATCCACACTGCTGTATTTGTTTTCCACAAACCGACTGCACTCCGCATTGCCCAAGTCCTTACCGCAATGCCCTTGAACCCAATCCCCCAACGTCTTTTGTTTCACATTCCCGTCCTCGTCCGTGAATGTATCGATCGAACCGTCATCCTTCAAAACATACGTGGTCGTGATCGTCTCTCCCGAATACTTATCCTTACTTTTAACCTCTCTTGTCTTGATGCCGGAAGCTTCTACCAGATCCCCGTAACCGTTCTGGGTGAACTGCTTCTCGTTGCGCATACTCTCCGCAACACCTTTCATATATCCCAAGATCGTATCCATCGTCGCGTTGTTCGTGGAAGACAATAAAGAAAGGTTGGAAATCCCCGTCGTGATCCGGTTCATTCCCGAACCGATCGTATCCAACAGTCCGAAATTAGGAATCCCCCTGTCCGCATTGCGGTTAAGCCCGTTCAAAATGTTACCGAACGCGTCTCTAAAGGAACCGTCGTTGACGGTCAAGTCCCCGTCCAGGTTCGACTTCATTTGTCCCTTGTTCAAACCGGCTAACACCTGTTGTGTGAGTTGTATGTAATTGGATTGCCCCTGACCGTTCTGAAGAGCGTTCCCGGCCGCGTTGAAGGCGCTCGTTGCCTGTTGCTGCAACTGACCCATTTGGGCAAGCCAGGAAGACTGCTGACTTTGGATATCCGCCACCCCGGAATTGAAAGCGTTCTGCGCATCCGTCAATGCGGTCTGCATCTGAGTTTGCCAGTTCGAATACTGAGCTTGGTAAGAAGCAACCTGCGCCGTCCAGTTCGTGATCGAAGGCATCACATTCGTCTGCCAATCGTACTCGAACGCCTGAAGTTGAAGAACCAAATCCTGATACGTGGTTACGTTCGCATACGCGTTGTTATTCGTAACTTGAAAGTTCAACTCGATCCAGGCATAGTTCTGCGTATGTTGGATGTCTCCAAGAAAGGGAATTCCGTCCCAAATCATCCACTCGCGCGCAAAATAATCGTAAAAATTCTGGCCCCAGCTCCCGTTCACTCCGGCCAAACCTTGTGCTCTCATTTCGGAGTAGGTCCGATTCGCTAAATAAATCCCGGGTGTCCAATTGAATATATCCCCGGAAGCACATCCGAGCGGACTCCCGCAGTAGGGAGTGGCATTGAAAAACGGCGTAAAACCGTCTTCGTTCTGAAACGCACGCAGATCGATCTGACTAAACCCGGTAATCGTTCTGCCCGGTCCCAGCGCCCCCATCAAACCCGAAAGAGGAGACCCGCTTCCGGTTAAACCGCTCTCATACGCGTCCATGATCCAGTTCGCGAGGTCCGACTGAGTGATCTCTTGGCGAATATAAGCCATGATCTTTTTGGCAAGCCCGCCTTCCCCTTCCGTAAACGCAGTGTTCAAAATCTCCGCAATGGAAACGGAAGCCGGACCTCCGGAAGTCGCCGAAAAGTGGTTAAACGGTGTATGCGAAAAAATAGGATCCCCGTAACTCCAAATACCGTCGTTATTGTACGCACCTTGAGACTGCCCGTATTGAAAATTGTATGTTCCCCCGTTCTGAACGGCGACCGCATTTTGAAGCGCGTTCTGCGTCGAAAGAAGTTCGTTGTGCAGAAAGTTGCTCAAAAGACTCGAAGCGTACAAAAAGCCTGCTTCCATTTCCTGAACCTGACAGGTATGACCGGAAGCGCAGCTAACGCAACGCGTATCCCCCACCGGACAACTGCTCGCAAAATAGGAACCGGTGGCGGAAGCCGGAACCGTGTTGTCCACAACAGCGCTGTAACAGGTATGTCCCGCAGAACACGTGTTCGATGCCACAAAAGAACCCGAAGTCGCGTCATACAAACCCTTCACGCAAGTACTGCCGTTCAAACAGTTGTTGTTGTAGCTAAGCATCGTTCCGGAAGTATAGTCGAAGATCGCGGGCATCACATACCCTTCCTGCATCGCATTCGCCACCTTGTTGATCACGTTCTGAAACGCACGACCGTCCGCATTCAAACTAGTGCGAACCGTCAAGTTCTCCATCTCCGATCCGTTGCAGGTCGAAGGACAAACCGTGTTCTGAAGATAACTGCTCGTATTGTTGTCGTAGAGAATGTTCGCACAAGTATGACCTACCGGACAAGAACCGGCCGCGTAAAACTGGGAATTCGTAGGATCGTATTGATACGTCACACACACGTGACCGCTCGGACAACTCGCCTGCACATAACTGTTCGAATTGTTGTCATACAACACGGTAATCGTGTTCCAAAAAAGACCGTTGCTGTTTAAAAAGTTCTGATACCCTTCCAAACTCGAAAGAATCTGGCTCTTAACGCCCGCTTGACTCTGTTGAATCTGGGCAAGATGCGCCTGATACTGCATCTCCGTAGCGTTGATCTGAGAAATTAAGTTCTGATATTTGTCGGTCAAACCCTGAAGCGCTTGCTGATATGTCTGCAAACCGTTCTGCAGATTATTGTGAAAATCGTTCCACCACTGACTCTGCAAACCTTCCAACGTCTGTTGGCCGCTGTTCAAAACAGCCTGACTCAGAGCACCGCCTAAGTTCAGATTCAAACCGTTACCGGAAACAAACGAATCCCATTGGCTTTGAAACGAAGCCGTCGAACTAGCAACCGCACTCGAATTCGCTCCATACAAGGACGAAAGATATTCGCTCCTCTCCTGTAAAATCTCCGCTTCTACGGCGCTCTGCCATGTCAAAAGTTGTTCCGAGGCCTGTCCTTGCAGAGAATTATAAACGTAACTTTGATACTCCTGAACCGAAGCGAAATGATCGCTCGTCGTGATCGAGTTCACCATCATCGTGATCTGAGCTTGAACCTGCGCTTCCCACTGTGTCTGCAAAATACTCACGTTCTGAAACACGAACGCGTCCCAGTTGCCGATCGTCCGCATACCGTCCGCAACCGTAAACGTCTGATTCATGCTGTTCGTATTGAATACGGGAGTATTCAAATTCGGAACTACTACGGGCTGAGGACTGAGTGGGAAAAAGGAGAACAGGACAGCTAACGGTAAAATCCAGCGAAAACGGCGTTTCAAAAACATATTGCAAACTCTCGAAAAAAGTTTTGAATCGAAGCCAGTGGAATTCCTGACTAAAAGGTAAGCTTTTTTATCATGGATCACAATCGATTCGTGACGAAGAATTCCAAATTGTGATATTTAAGTCAATATTAAATCACTAATAAGGAATTAAAAATAAGTATCGGATTATAAAATGATGAGGGCAAAAGAACAGCCTTCCCTACGGAAACGCCGTTAAAAAAACTTTTCTGTAGCAATAATCACAAGGAGCGGAAACACGAAAAACATGCCAAAGTACATCTACGATCTGAAAAACATTGTGCTTACCGAAAAGACCACAATCAACCGATCACACCTTCCCGCTTATCCGAATGCAACGCGCTTAGACACGGCCCGCAGATATCATCGCCTTCCCTCATAAACTCGATCACCGCTTCCATCGTACCGATCGGAGAATCCGCGGTTCTCATTCGTTCGATCAAATGATCCTGCAGATGGGTATGGTTACAAAACGAATGATCCAAGCTTTTAAAAAAGATATGAACGTTCTTGATATGCTTCAACTTAACGATTCTGAATTCTTCCATGCGAAGGAATTATATCGCAAAATGAAAACTGTGGGAACTCTTACATTTAAAAAAACAGAAAGTCCGACGAACTTCCAAACTGTGGGAACTCTTACATTTGGAAAGATAGAAAACTTGGTCGGACTTTGACAAAGTAAAATCTACCACAAAATCAAAATACGGCGGTGCGATCCTAAACCGCGGGAACTCACCCTTTTAAAAAGACATAAAACAACATCGAGCCTTCGAAATTGTAGGATCTCATACAAATCAAAAATTCGACAGTGCAACCGAAACTGTAGGATCTCATACAAAATCCGGGAAGAACGGCCGATCCCGGACGGAGAACCTTCAGTGAAACCCAAAATCGTTGGAGTTCCTACATTCTCGAAGGAAACAAAAAAACATCGACCGATTCGGTCCGGTTCTGCGCGAAGGATACGCAAGGCTTGGTCGTATTTCGGAACTTCGTTCCGGTATCCAGACTCGGTGGATCGCGAAATACGACCGGAGCGAAGCGGAGCCTGGAGTAGCCTGACCCGAAGGGGCGCGCCCAGAATGATTCGAAAGAGTATTTAAAAACCCACTCGAAACGGAGAATTCTTCAGTTTCCTTTCGCGACGTTGGTCTGCATATTTTTCCAGTCGATCGAGTAGAGTTTGTATTTCCCATCCGCAGAATGACCTTCCAGAAAAAAACGATTCAAAGATCGGCGATAGATCAAACCGGAAACTTGAATCGATTCTTCGGTTCCGTCCGACGTAAACACAGCGCGGCCCGACACCGGATTGTATGCGGAATTGGAAAGTAGCAAACTCCATTCTTCCTGATCCGCGGTGAACAACGGCGTGGAAAGAATCGCGTCCGCGGAAAGCGACGTATAAGGAACGCAGTTCTGAGGTTGTATTAGATTTTTCTTAAATAGAACGGAGCGGCCGGTCTTACAGAGAAACTGAGGAGTCGACGATAACGAAAGAGTTCCTTCCTTTTTACGGTAATCCCAAAACGGGGTCGGATTTTTTTCACCGGAGAATAATTTTTCATCCAGTATCTTTCCGTATGCTGTGCCGGATTCGTTTCCGTCGTCGGGATCGGATTCTTCCGTTTTATTCCCGCCGCTTCTTCCTAAAAAATAATCAAAGACAGGATCGGGCGTATCGTTGTTTAAAATTCGGACGGCCTTTAAAAAATCCTGACTCGGATGATTGCTCTCGAAATTTTTCAGGCAAACGCGGGACAAAAGTTCTTCGGATTCGTCGCCAGGAACAAAACCTTTCTGAAGATACGAACACGCTTCCTGTTTTCTTCCGGAAACCAAAAGAGTTTTGGCGGTTTCGATTCTGCTTCGTTCCTTGTTCGCATAGGAACCGCTCATCCAAAAATACCGCGCGGAAGAATCGTATTTTCCCAGGTTCCGTAAAAACTTTCCGTAGAGATACAAAAGATCGGACTTGCCCTCTTCGCTTAACGATTTTAGTCTTCCGCCCGAATAAATCCGTTTATAGGCGCTCCCTTTTCCCGAGTGAAGCGTATAACTGATTCTCAATGCGAGGGAAGTTTCGGGAGTAAGAACGTTCTTCATCTCGCCGAAGGCGTGAATCTTTTCCCAACCGTCGAAATCCCCCGTTTTGATTTTAACCGCATAACACGCCTTATAGAGAGAAGCGTTTTCCTTTCTGGAAAGAATCCGAAACAAAAACGGTATCTCCTGCGTTTGCGACGGAGAAGAAGCGGCTTCGGAAGAAACCGACGAGGGGTTCGGATCTTCCGAATCTTCTTTGTATGAAGAAGGAGACGTTGGCGGCGTTTCTTGAAAGAACGGATCGGGATTCGGGATCGGCCTACTGCACGCGGAAATCACCGATACGAGCGCGGAAGGACTTACGTTCAATCCGCCGGCAAGCTCCGAAACGATGGAAGGATATCTCCCCTTTTTATCCGTGATTTTTCCCGAGCGGCTCATGATGAGAATCGCGGGTATGTATTTGCGGTATTTCTCATAGAGAAAAAACAAACGGGAAGATGCGGTTTTTCGAATGTCCGCCTTCTGCGAAGTTCGGAGCAATTCTTCGTAAAGAGGTATCGAAAAAAGGGGATCTTCCTTTTCCATCGCATACGCGTCTTCGTACGAAACCGGATATACGGCCATGGAAACGGTTAAGAATATCGTAATAAAGGAAAATAGATTAGAATACATTGCGAAGAACTTCCCGTTTTGCGTCCGATCCGTGGTTGAGCGGACAAACCTCGGAAGGAACCGTTCCGTTTTTGAATAATTCCTTGCGGGTGTGTTTGCAGGACGGTCCGGGAAGGTGACCGGATTCTTCGCAAACGGTCGCGGTGATCGCGTGTTCTGAAATCGGATATTTCCGTTTTGTGTCGTCCGAATCCTCGGCCGTCTCGAAAATTTTCGCGATCGTTCCCCAAAGAGGCGCGGCCACGGTTCCGCCTAACGCGGATGAGCCGAGTCCGAAACTCGGATCGTCGTAACCGAGCCAGATCGCCATCGACAAACCGGGTTTCACGCCCACGAACCAGTTGTCGCGGTTGTCGTTCGTCGTTCCCGTTTTGCCGGCTACTTCTCCCTTATATCCCGTGTTTCTGACTCCGGCCGAGTTTGCGCTTCCGTGAAGAAGATCGATCATGATTTCCGCCACTTGCGAGGACAGCACCTTCCTTTCTTCAGGAACTTTTAATCCGAACTCGTCCGTGGACTTTCTTTCGTAGATAACCTTGCCGAAGCGATCGGTGATTTTTTGAATCAGATAAGGACGTTTGATCGTTCCGTCGTTCGCGAACGCGGAATACGCAAGAGCCATTTCCAACGGAGAAATTTCCAAAGATCCCAACGCAAGAGAAAGATCTCCTCTGAATCTGGATTGCAACACTTTCGAATCGGGGAAAAAATATTTCTGAAAGAAATCCTGAATTCTCGAAATGCCGAGTTTTTCAGCGATCTGAACCGCGGCGGTGTTCTTGGACTTTGCCAAAGCTTGTCGAACGCTGATATCCCCGTCGTATTGGTTTCCGATGTTTTCCGGCATCCAGTTTCCGGTTTGATTTCTGTAAATCAGAGGTGCGTCTAAAATTCTCGAAGAAGCGTTGATCAGTCCGGTTTCGATCGCGGCAGAATACAAAATCGGTTTAATGGAAGAACCCGTTTGCCGCTTCATCGCGGTCGTCCGATCCAACTGATTGTCCGCCTTAAACTCGGAACCGCCGTGCATCAGAAGAATTTCTCCCGTTGCAGGATCAACGGCGACTAACGCAACTTGAAGACCCGATTCGTTCGCTCCACTGAACGAATCCGTATCGATGAACAGTTCGAGCGCGGGCGAAAGATCCTGAACGTATCGGCGAAACACCGCTGTTTCGCTGGAATTCTTATTGTCCGTGAGTTTCGTCTTACGAACCAATCCGTTCTTTTGAACGTTGTCCACGTAAGCCTTTACGATTTTCGGAAGTTCCGCCTGAACCGGTTCCGCAATCGTAGTATAAATCGAGAAACCGCCCGTTTCATAAATGTTCGAATCGGGATACAAGGAATTCAAAAACTTACGAACGTGTTCGGTCACATAAGGAGAATGATCTCTTCTGTTTCCGAAAACGGTTTCGCCCGGGGACCGCATGTGAAAGGACAAATAGATTTCGTCGAGTTTCGTCTTCGGATTTTCCTTGAGAATCTCGTCTTCCTGAAACGAACGGATGATCGCGTTGACCCTCTGTCTGGAAAGATCAGGATTTTTCAGCGGAGAATAACGATTCGGCGCCGAAGCGAGAGAAGCGAGCACGATCATTTCTTCCGTGGTCAATTCCGCAGGCGTCTTTTTAAAATAGAATTCCGCGGCGCTGGCGAACCCGAACGCTCCGTGTCCGAGGTATACGTTGTTTAAATAATATAATAATATTTGCTTTTTCTCATACGAATACTCGAGTGCGAACGCGAGCTGCGCTTCCTTGATTTTTCGAACTAGACTTTTTTCGCGGTCGTCGAGAAGGATTCTCGCGAGCTGCTGCGTGATCGTGGATGCTCCCTGTTTAAAACGAAAACTCGTGATGTTTACGAACACAGCGCGCAATACCGAAAAATAATTGATCCCGCTATGGGAGAAAAATTTGCGATCCTCCACGAGAAGAACGATCTTTTTCAGATTCTCGGGATAGGCGTCCCATTCGAGATTGCTCGTCTTTTTTGCGAAGATTTCGGAGACTTTTTTCCCGTCGCGATCGTAAATCACCGAAGGTTGGTGATTGTAAAAAAGAGCGATCATCTCCTTGAGTTCCGCTTCTCTTGTGATCACTCCCACCCAGAAGAGAATCAGTCCCACGAGTAAAAGAGAAACCGCCGCACCCGCGGAAAGCAAAACTACGTTCGGAAGTTTGAGTCGACGGCCCGCTACCTGCTCCCTCAATCTTTCGGCGAGAGTTTTGATCCTCGGTTGCTGTTCTTCGTGTGCGTTTTCGATTTCTCTGCGAACGGCAAAAAACGGTTTTTCTTCAAAGGCAATCGATTCTCGTTTAACAAGCGGACGATCCTGGTCGGAACGATCCCGTTCCGCTTGTCGTTCTTCCGACGAGAAAAGAGAATCCGGTCGGAGATTTCGACCGGGTCGTTTTTTTTGGAATTTTTGTGCGAGTTCCCACACTTTCTCTTTCAAAGAAACCTGCAGTTCAGAAAAAGAATCCGAAATTCTTTCGAAAAGATCGGGTCCGGTCGGTTCCGGAGTTCGGTTTTGCGGAGGCGCCGATGGCAAAGGCCGCTGTGGAACCGAAGGCGTTGGAGTTCCCACATCTTGCAATGGTTCCCGAGGACGGGGTAAAATTTCGTTGGTCGGGGCAATCGATTCAAGACGGGGAGGAATCGTCGGAGGAGAAGAAGGTTTTGGAACCTCCATTCTCACCAAAGCTTTATGACCGCACTGATAACAGGTCAACCGAAAGACGGAACCCGTGGGAACTCCCTCCGGCAACCGAGAAGTCGTCCCGCAGGTTGGACACAAAAAGCGAGAACTTCTGAGAGTCTGAATCCCGGTATCCATCATCCTCTTAATTGTCGGAGGATTTTCCAAATCCGGACAAGCACTTAATTCCCTTTTTCTTTCCTTTCCGTGATTACGGTATAATCGCAGCCCTGGAGAATCTCCGTCGGAACTTCATCTCCTTCTTTTTGGGGAAACATAGAAACCGTAAGAACCCGAAATCCGAGTTCCCGAAGACGATTGGAAACGCCGAAACCTTCGTCGCTGTGAAAACGCCCGTTGATATGAACGATCTTCCGTCCCTTTGTCAGAAGCGCATTCGCGATCGAATCCGTCATTCCCGCATCCCAGAGATACTGCGCGTCGATAAATCTCCGCTGCAAATTTTCATCCGAACTCATACCCGGATGTTCGCTTAGAATTTTTCGGATCTTGTTTTCGTAACCTTCCTGAGCAAACTTGCGGATCAGATATTTCGGAGGAAGAAATACGGAACGAACCGGAAACAAAGCTTCGATCCCGGAAGAAGAAACCAGATTCACGTATTTTCGGGGAACGTTGGATGCAAGAACCGGAATCCGATTTTCCTTTGCAAATTGAAGATACGGATGATAGTCCCGAAGATGATTCGGCCAAAGTTTCAACGCGTTTAAAAAAGCTTTCTCGCCGATCTGACCGTTCAGATATTCGTCCAAGGTTTTTTGCTGATCCCGTTCCAGCATTTCCAAGGAAAGAATCACCTGCGTGGTCGAGGCGATTTTTTGAAACCAATCCAGCCGAATTCGATGACCGGAAACGTCGTCGTGTTCCTCTCCCAATATTAAAACATCATAATTCTTGAATGAATCAAAAATCGTTTCGGGCGAGACAGCCATCTTTGTCAAACCCTTCAGGATGGAAACGGGCTTGGGAGTTTGCGCAGCCTCGGACGATAGATCCGGGTCCGCTTCCGAACGTTTTCCCGCTTTCGATGAATCGACTTCTTGTTTTTCGGTCTTCATCCGATCCGAGTCCGACGGTTTCGTTTCAGTCGGCGACGGATTTATTTCCGCTTTGGGTTCTGTCTCGGAAAAAGCGGAAACAAAACTTCCGAACAAAATAGAAAAGGATGCGACCAACGGCCAAACCCGAGCTTTCCATAAAGAAGTCTCAACTGCGGACAAACGGATTCTTCGGAAAAAAATTCTTTCTTTCAAAAAGGTTTTCCGTCACTTCAACAAGGATTCGATCTTTTGAGTCACGACGGAACTGTCCGGCTCCACCGCGGATCGGTATCGAGCTTCGATCTTTCCGTCTTTGGAGATGAGAATCTTTTCAAAGTTCCATTCCACTTCTCCCGGAGTCGGAGAATTTTCGATGAGATATAAATACAAAGGATGTTGGTCTTTTCCTTTTACGGAAATTTTGGACATCATGTCAAAGCTGGCGCCTTTTTGAATTCTGCAAAACGTTTCGATCTCTTGGTTCGATCCCGGTTCCTGACTTCCGAAATTGTTGGCCGGAAAACCGACCACGACAAAACCTTGATCCTTGTATTTCTTATATACTTTTTCGAGGTTGTCGTATTGATACGTGTAACCGCACTTGGAAGCCACGTTAACCACCATTACGACCTTACCTTTGTATTTGGAAAGAGAAACGTCGTTTCCTTTAATGTCTTTTACTTTGAAATCGTAAAAGCTTCCTTTTGCGAACGTGCCCGCGATCGGGAAAAGAATTCCGAAAACGAAAAACAGAATGAAAAGTTTTGACTGCATGGATTAAAACCTTCTTTCCAATAGTTTAAATCTCAATGCGTCCACGTTTCAATCGTTTTTCGGAAATCGAAATTCTCCCGTTCGTTCAAAGGAATTTACAAGACTTTGTCGATCTTTCGAGTCGCCGGAAATTTTACGGAAAGTATTTTCTCCAAAGAGATTCGGGAATAAAAGAACCGGCGATAAAAAATCCCAAAAGAGCGAAAAAGACCGCGATTGCGAGAGCCGGAAAAAATCCCAGAGGTTCGCTGCCTCGTTCGATAACGTAGAGACGATCGTCGAGAGTATAACCCATGTCCTTATAAATTTTTTCGGATTCGCTATCCAATGAAGTATCGTTGAATCTTCCTTCGATCGCAAACGTAGGCGAAGAAAAATACGTTCCGTTGTCCAGCTCTTCCTGAGTCACGTCGCTGTCCTTGACGATCACTTTCACTTTTTTGGAACCGGATTGATCGACGGTCGCGACCGGATACGTGATGTGCTGCAGTCTGTTCTTTTTAGTGGAAATGACGTAGTTGTTTGCTGGAACCACTCCGTCCTTGATCTTGATGTATCTCGGAATTTGGTCCGCAGGAGTGGAAACGAATTCGGAAAACGTAAATTCCGTTTTGTTTTTTTTCGCGGAGTGAAACCTCATATCCGGTACGGCAAAACCGAATACAATGAAACCGCACGCGGCGACTCCTACGATCCTATGAATGATCGAAAATCTCCCGATAAACTGAATTCCCTTAAAAACAAGATTCATTGCAAACCTCGAATGGAGTGAAATAATTTTTTGAAATTTTGAACAAGACCGCGCAAAGGTCGAATTCTTTTTTAAGAATTCTAACCTTCGGGAAGGAAAAGAAGACAGGGAGGAAGAAACAATTCGGAAAAAAGTTGTTTCTTGCTAATACGAAGTTGAATCGCCGTAAAACGTTCGTTTAAACGGCGATTTCGTTAAAAAAGGAAAGCATATCCGGTTCTTCTTCCGCTTCGAGATAATCCAGCGCCTGCTCGATGACGGAATCCAAATAATAGACATAGTTATTATAACTCTTGAGAAAGATTTTCGTTTCTTCGACTTTCTCTTCCGGAATTTTTCCTTGAACGATCAGCTGAAAAAGAGCCAAAACTCCGAACGCGGATTTCAAAGAATTCTGATGCGCGGCGATTTTCAAAATTTCATCCGCGTCCACTTCGGCAAAAGAAGGAAGAAGATCGGTAATGAGCTCGAGCGCGCCGATCGGAATCTGACGATCCAAGGATTTTACGTAATTGATGATGGCGCGATACGCACGGCTGTCGCCCACTCTGGAAAGAATCTGAACGGCTCCCGAAAGAAGTCTTTTGTGATATCCCCAGGAAAGTCTGCCCGAATCCGCGTCACGCATCACTTGATACAGAAAACTCCAAACGAATTTGTCGTTTTCGATCGCCTTATCGGCGAGTTCGGAAAGCCATTCGTCAAAAGAAGGATTCTCCATTTCTTTCGAGAGGAACTCCACAAGTTCGACGGGATTTCTTGTTTCAGGCATATGATTCTTTTTGCGCATGGTCTGGTGATTATCCTCTATAAAAGAACGTTTTTCCATTCTTTTTCTCAAGGGATCGGACGGAATATTTAAAAAAACGAATACGAAAGGTGAGTCGTAATTTTTCAAGAATCGTTCAGAAGTGCCTGTTTCGCGTCACCTCGACAAAAATTCTTTGACAAAAAACGCGGAGAACTTCGAGATTCAGGAAGGATCCGCAATCGTTATGAATTCCTTAACCGTTCAGATTTTTCAGGATATCTATCAGGCTTCTCAATCGGGAAGAATGACGACGATGGAGGATTTGGAAATCAACACCGCCAAGTCCGCGCATCAACTCAGACCGTTTCTCGAAGACCTGAAAGATTCCAGCTTTGTGGTGGAACATCCGGAAGGTTTTGAAATCGCTCCTTCCGGAAAACATTACTACAAAAGCCGTTGGGGATAATCGTGCGGCCGAAACGACCGGATCATTTTCCGTAAAACGCCGCAAGCGTTCGGGAATTCCCGCGCAACACAGAGTGTTTTAGAATATTCTAATATAGTAAAAATACAACGGTTCCGATCCGAAACGGAAACGTTTTCTCATAAAAAGGAAATCCGGTCCGCAAACCGATACGATCTCGTTTCCACCGGAACGAAGCCGTTACCGATCCGGCTTTTTCGATTCTCCGTTTTGATTGCGGTTCAGCATAAAGACCGCAAGCACCGCGAACGTTCCGCCGATCGTCGTCGTAAAACTCGGAATCTCGTTTAAAAAGATCCAACTTCCGAACAAGGCCGTGACGGGAACCAGAAAGATGAACGAACTCGCAACTCGAGAACCGAGTTTGGTCGAAGCGAAAAAATACACGGTCGTTCCGAACGTCGTCGAGATCACTGAAAGATACAGGATATGAAACCAAAAAACCGGTCCGCTTTCCAAAGCCTTCTCCACTCCGTAAGGAAGAGCCAAAAACAAATCCAAAACCGTTCCGATCGCAAAAACGTAAAAGCTATAAACAAGAGGAGAAATCGTTTGCCCCGTGCTGTGACTGTTCATACTTAGGATCGCCCAACTGAACGCGCAAAAAAGAAAGAAAATATTTCCGGATTGAAAGAGAGAATTCAAATCCAATTCCCACAATCGAAGCAGAATACAACCGCCCACGAGACCGAGAAAAAGTCCGATTCCTTCCCGAGCGGAAGGCAACTTCTTCTGAAACAGATGAACGAGAACGTATGTAAAGATCGGGTTCATCGTCGTAACGAGAACGCCGCCCGCACCCGCGAGCCCGTTCTTTAAACCCAACAGAAAAAATTGATTGTAGATCGTATAAAGAATTCCGCCGATCGCGACCTGGATCCAAACTTTTTTATTCGGAAGCCGAAAAGATTCCTTTCTCCACAACACGACGGGAAGAATCGAAATCGCCGTCGCTAAAAATCTCCAGAAGATGATTACGTTCGGTTGCTGATCACCGACGATGAGTTTTGCCGAAGGCCAGGCAAAGCCCCAGGAAATCATGGCGATCACGAGAAGGACGTAGAATTTTGCGCTAGCGTTCGTTGGCATAAAAGGAATAAACCTCTTTTACCAATCTCAAGAACGGAAAGGCAGATTCAATCCTAACTTGCAAATCCGACGATCGGGCCGTATTTAATTCTTCGTTCGGTTCCTATGTTCGCGGACAAGTTCCGGAAGTTTCGCCATGGAAGAATGAATTCGATGCATCTCCAACGCGGGCTTTGCCGGAATTCCGAAGTAAGCGACTTTTTCGGCGCTGTCTTCCGTAAGACCGGACATTCCCATCAAAATCGAACCTTTCTTCATCGTGATTCCTTCTGCAACCGCGGCTTGACCGCCCATGATGACTCCGTCTTCCAAAGTCACGGAACCGGCAAGAACCGTTCCTCCCGCGATATAAACGTAGTTACCGACTCTGCAGTTGTGAGCGATATGAACGTGATCGTCGAACTTCGTATAATTTCCCACAGTCGTCGTTTCGATCGTGGCGCGATCCACGGTGCAGCAGGCGCCCATTTCGACGTGATCGCCGATCACAGAGTTTCCGATCTGAGGAACTTTGTAACGCACTCCGCCCTTATCATAAAAGCCGAAACCGTCCGCGCCGATCACCGTGTTCGAATGAATGAGGTCGTATTTTCCGAGAACACAATCGTAACAAACCACGACGCCGGATTTAAGAACCGTTCCTTCCCCGATCTTCGCTCCGCTTTCGATCACTACGTTCGGATAAATCTGACAATTGTCTCCGATCTCGACGTTCTCTTGGATCACGGCAAAGTCCATGATCGTAACGTTCTTTCCTATCTTTGCGGATTTATGAATGCTCGCCCTATCCGAAATCGAAGCGGAGAATTTCGGTTTTCTTTCGAACAGAGAAAGCATTTCGATGAATTTCAATCTTGCCTGGGCTTCAGGAACGATCAATGCGGAAGGAAATTCTTCGGCTAACGCCGGTGTGGTGAGCGCCAGTTGAACTTGTTTCGCCTTAGGGTTGGAAGTCAGATACTTCTTCGCTTCAAAGTAATAGATTCGATCCGGTCGAACGTCGGAATGATTTTCAATATCACCGATTCCGATTACGTCCAGTTCTCCGTTACCCTTAAGTTCTACGCCGAGTGTTTTCGCTAAATCTTTGGCTTTCATGATACGCAAATTTTCTCCGCGTAAAAGAAGGACTCAACTCGTTTTTTATATTATAATTCGGTACATTATGAAAACGGACACCGTTCGTTATTTTTTAAACTTGGAGTTTTTTATATAAATTAAGAATGGAATAGGGGCGAAGTTTTTTGAAAAAGATCCAGGACGGACCGCGAATTTCCGTCCGCAGAATCTTTCTTTGAGCAAAGATCCGCGGATCGGATTCGGTATCGATTCGAGAATCGACGTTTATGCGAGAGTCGATTCAAAGGTTTCGATCCGAGACAGATGTTTCATCGTAAGATCGACATCGTCCCACCCGTTGGTGATTCGATTCAAAAGAGATTCGGAAAGGGTAAAACGGTATTTCTTTTCGCCGGCAAAGACGACTAACGCGTCCAGATCGACGGAAACTTCCGCCCCTTCCCGATTCGTTACGAATTCCAAGATCTCCTCCACTTCTTCCGTGGAAAGTTTTACCAAAGCGATTCCGTTCTTAGCGCAATTTCCGAAAAAAATATCCGCGAATGAAGGCGCAATGACGACTCGAAAACCGTAATCCGCCAAAGACCAAGGAGCGTGTTCCCTGCTCGAGCCGCATCCGAAATTCTCACCCGCAATCAAAACCGATGCGTTCTTGTATCTGCTCTGATTGAATACGAAATCCGGATTCGGCGTATTACCGTCCTCGTCCAAATATCTCCAGTTGTGAAACAGATGAACTCCGAATCCGGTCCGCTCGGTTTTTTTCATAAATTGTTTCGGAAGAATTTGATCCGTATCGATATCCTTGCGATATAAAGGAACGGCCAATCCTTTGTGTTTTGTCCAAGCGCGACTCATACTTTTTCCTCCTGTAATTCCTGAACGGTTCCGAATCGTCCCAAAACCGCTGCGACCACAGCACTTTCGGGGCTTACCAAATGCGTGCGGCCTCCTCGTCCTTGTCTTCCTTCGAAGTTCCGGTTGGAAGTGGACGCGCATCGTTCTCCCGGCAAAAGATAATCGTCGTTCATGCCGAGACACATCGAACATCCGGGCAATCTCCATTCAAAACCGGCCTCGGTAAGAATTTTATCCAGCCCCTCGTTCTCCGCTTGACGTTTCACTCTTCCCGAACCAGGAACCACGATCGCAACAACGTTAGACGAAACCTTTCTTCCTTCGGCGATCGCCGCGGCTTTGCGTATATCCTCGATTCGCGCGTTCGTGCAGGAACCGATAAAAACTTTGTCGATCTTAACGGAGCGCATTTCTTCTCCCGCTTTCAAACCCATGTATTCCAAGGATCTTCTCGCCGCGGCTCGGACTTCCGGATCGTCGAACGAATCCGGATTCGGCACCGTGGAAAGAACGGGAATCACCTGTCCCGGATTGGTTCCCCAAGTCACCATAGGAGAAACTTCCCGCGCATCCAAAACGATCGTCTTGTCAAAGACCGCATCCGGATCCGACTTTAAGGTTTTCCAATATTCCGTTTTTTTGATAAACTCTTCACCCTTGGGAGAAAAGTCCCTTCCCTTTAGATAATCGAACGCGGTTTGATCGGGAGCGATCATACCCGCTCTCGCGCCCGCTTCGATACAAAGATTACAAAGAGTCATCCGTTCTTCCATGGAGAATTTGGAGATCGTTTCTCCCGAATATTCGATCACGTATCCTTGGCCTCCATCCGTTCCGATCTTTCCGATCAGATATAAGGCCAGATCTTTCGCCGTAACGTCGGCTCCCAATTCTCCCTTGACTTGTACGGAAAAATTTTTCGATTTTTTCAAACGGATCGTCTGCGTCGCGAGAACGTGTTCGATCTCGCTCGTTCCGATTCCCAACGCAAATGCCCCGAACGCTCCATGCGTGGAAGTGTGAGAATCACCGCACGCGATCACGGTTCCGGGTAACGTAAGTCCCATTTCCGGACCGACCACGTGAACCACTCCTTGATCCGGGTGATTTATATCCAAAAGCTCGACTCCGAATTCGGCGCAGTTCTTGGAAAGAAGTTCCATCTGCTTTTTGGAGATTTCTCCCGCGCCGTCCCAATTCCGGTTTCTCGTGGAAACGTTGTGATCCATGATCGCGAGAGTTCTTTCCCTTCTGCGAACGGGTCTTCCTTTTTCCTTCAAAGCGGTAAACGCTTGGGGAGAAGTCACTTCGTGAAGAAGATGTCTATCCACGAAGAGGATATCCTCTTCTCCGTCCTTTGCGACGACCCTGGATTCCCAAATTTTATCGTATAATGTTTTTCCGGCCATATCCCCTCCGATAAAAAGAAGATAACAGAAGCAGAAGCATAATGCAAATAAATAGGATTGATTGACAGTATAACAAAAAGTTATAGGTATAGAATCTATGGAATTCAGACAGATCCGATACTTTCTGGAAATCAGGGATGCGGGAACGTTTCAAAGGGCCGCGGGAAAACTGGGCCTGACACAACCCGCGCTTTCCCGTCAGATTTTTCTTTTGGAAAAAGAATTGGGCGTTTCCTTATTGGAAAGAGGCCCCAGACAAATTCGCCTCACACACGACGGAGAAGTATTCTTTAGCTACGCGCAAAGAATGCGCGAACTCTGGGAAGAATTGAAATCCGCGATGAAAGAACCGGGTAAGGAACTTTCGGGAGAATTCTCCCTTTCTGCGGGAGGAACCGTGTCGGCTTGGATTCTTCCTGCGATCCTAAAAAAAATAAGAAAGGATCATTCGGATCTTGTCTTATCCGTACGGGAAGGCGATTCGCTGGAAACGAAAGAATCGATTTTGTTAAACGAAGTGGATCTAGGAATCCTTACGGGACCGGCGGACGAGCCCGGTCTCATTTCCCGGGAATTTCTTTCCGATAGAATCGTCCCCGTCGCATTAAAAACACATCCGATCTTTCAAAAGAAAAAACCGATTCTCAAAGACATCAAAGATGAATCGTTCGTATTCTTCCATCCGGCTTCGGCAATCCGAAAGGCGGTGGAAAAAAAGATTCGGTCCTTCGGAAAAGAATTCAAACCGAAAATCGCGATGGAACTTCGAAGTGTGGAGTCGGTTATCAAAAGCATCGAATCCGATTTAGGCATAGGATTTTTATCCTCCTACAGCTTAAACTCGAAACTCAAAGTGATTCCGATTCCCGAATTGTACGTGGAACGAAGATTTTATCTCTGTCATAAGAAAACGATCCGACCGGGATTATCAAAACTTGCGGACGCATTAATCGCAGAAGCGAAAACACGTTTTGAAACGGAAAAATAGGAACTGCAAGAATGTTCGCTTATTTCCGATTCGGAGAATTTGGAATCATAGATCATAGACGCACTCTCCATAAACAATAGAATCTTCGAGACATTCCCTATTACGTAACTAATTACAAGCAGTTGCAGTTTCCGTGATTCTCCTTTTCCAGAAAGTTTCTTCGGCTCCCGCAAACGGCCAGAATCGATTCATGTCGGCTATGATCTTTTTAGACTTTGTCGCAACGAAGGGATCATTCTTACAAAAGTTAACCAAAGTGTCGGATTGATTTTGTTGCATGCCGCCGAGAATCGCAGCGGCAAAGATTGCGCGGTCTTCTAACTTATTTGTGGTGCCGTAATAACTGAGAAAACCGGAAGTAGGATGAATGATTTGAGTCCAAACCGCGGCGGCCGCGCCCGAATTCGAAACGCTACCATAGGAAAATCCGCTCGGGTTCAAAGCATTCCACTCATCCACAGACACAGAATAAAACGGTCCGAACTGCGAGTAGTCTACGTTGTGCATCAGCTCGTGGTGAATCGTCGCGGCATAGTCTTCTTCACAATTGACGCAAGCGGCCAAACCTTCTCCCACCGCAAGATAAATGCTGTTTTCCGGTGCGAGAGAAAGTCCTCTCGCGCCGCCTCCGCTTACTCCGTTGATGTATTTTACTAAATAGATTTTTTCGGCTCTCGCTTTGATCCAATATCCTTTCGGATACTTTGTAATTTGTGCGCGGAGAAGCGAAACATACGCATCTAAATCCGCGTCGGAATAACTCAGATCAAACGTATACCATTGGTTCGAGGGCGGCATCGTACGAGTAATAATCTGAACGTCCCGATCGTAGTTTTCGGCTCGATCGAGAAAGACCGGAGCTAACAACAATACGATGGATGCATTTGTATCTTCTTTTTTATGATTACATGCGATGAGAATGTATAAGAATAAAAAACCAAGAACAATCTTTACTTTCACGAAATTCTCCTTTATTGGAAAATGATTCAGAATCAATTGCAGGAAGTTCCCGTAACCCTCTGCTTCCAAAGAGTATCGCTTCCGACCGCAAACGACCAAAACCGTTTCATATCGGAGATCATCAGATTCACCTTGGCACGAACAACCGAATCCGTTTTGCAAACGTCGATCATCTGCGTATAACTAGCCGCCGGTCCCATCAACCCCATTCCGACTTCCGCGTAATCCTCTCCCACATTGGAAGTTGCATAAGTCGTAATATACCCGGGCACCGGATTATCGATCTGAAGCAGGTTCGGCAAGGACCAATCTACATTGCTCGCGTAACCGACCGTATTGAGCGAAGCCCAATCCGAATGAACAGCCATATAAAAGCCTCGAACCGCATAATCAAAGTTATGCGTAAATTCGTGATGGATCGCGCGATTGATCCAATCGTCCATCGCCCCGTTTGCGATTCCCGGACTTACGTTCAAATAAACGCCGTTTCCCAAAACGTCGGCGTAACCGGCAGCGTTTCGACCGTTCATAGAAAGATTTGCGCACAGGATCACTCTTTCCACTTTTCCCTTGATCAGATAACCGCGGGGATATCGAGAGATTTGCGTTTGGAGCAGAGTTTGAAAATGATTTACGTCGTTTGCGGCGTAATTGATATTACAGACGTATGTCGAGCCGTCGCTCGGAGGAACGACCGAATTGTAAGTCACGATCTGAACGTCTCGATCGTAGTTTTCAGCGCGGTCCGGTAAACCCAAAAGAAGCAAAAGCGCTTCTTGTTCCGAAATTTCGTCTTTCTTATGGGAACATGCGAAGACGATCGAAGAGACCAATATCAGTAGGAAAAGCTTCCGTATCATATAAGATATCTACAATCTTCACGCTCGATATTTCCTTCGTATGATAACTTGACATTTTATTAAGGACGATTTCGAAATTATTTTTTAACCGATCGACAGAAGGACGCTGCGCAGGAGATTCCGATCAAATCGATCCCTTCGCCTTCAGAATCTCGAAAAAAAAATCTTGCAGATTGAACCGGAACGACAAAATGAATTCCACTTTATGAAATGGATCTGCCGCCACTGCCGATACGCAAACCCGCTCACCTTGGATCGCTGCATTCAATGTGGAAACACAAAAGGCGAAAACCCGGAAATCACCGGTTCGACTTCGTTTTTACAAAAAATTCTCAAATTGGGGACATTCGGGTGGGCGCTGTTGATTCTTGTCGGATTAGCATGCGTGATCCTCCTGCCGATCCTATTCATTGTCGCATTATCGAATGTGGAGGGTTTGGCGAGCGCGCTCCTGTTGATCGCGGGATTTTACGGAGCCAGATCGGCCTTACGATCCGGATTTCCCGATCCGGCAAAAGCGATCTTTCTCGTATTCTTTTCCGTCATGGGCGTCGCAATCGACCAACCTGGAAATTATTTATACAACTATCCGATGAATTTTCTCTGTCCGGAAAAAACCACGGTTACAAGAAACCTCGTAGTCACCCATCCTCTTCCCGAAAGAACGGATATGACCCAGGCCTTTCTGTGCAGGGACGAAAATGAGGACGAATTTTATCGAATCCCGATGTTCCATGTTTTAGGAATTCGATTTTTAGAATATTCTATTTTAGGAATATTTCTTTTATCGGTTCAGGGATTTTTTCGCAAAACTAAAACGACATCGTCGTAATAATCTCCGCATCCGTACAATACGGCCGCCGTTTGGCGGTCGATCTCGATTCTTCGAAAACCCGCCTTTTCGTACGCGCGGACGGCTCTTGGATTTCTTGCGGAAGGACGGATTATAAGTTCTTCCATATCCAGTTCGTTTAACAAAATAGCGCTCAGGATTCGAATCGCTTCGACTCCGTATCCGCGACCGCAAAATTCGGGCGACGACATCCAGATGTCCAGCTCGGCGACGCGGCGAGTCGGCAAATCGGACGCGTAATTGATCTGTCCGATACAAACCTCATCCATTAGAATTCTGTAACATCTTCCGAGTTCCGGATTCGAACCGGTAAAAAAATACTCCAAATAATCGGCGGAGAATTCTTCCCAAGTCGGAATATCCGCGTCCGGAAACAAAGGCGGCCCTAATAAAAACGGAACCAATTCCGGATGAACGAGCCAATCGTAGAATTTTCTACGATCCTCAAGAACGGAAGGTTCTAATCGAATGAAATGATCCCGGTTGTTCATCTTCTTCTTTTCTTAGGACGAATATGAACCGTTCCAAGAAAAGAAAAAGACCTTTTTTTAACGGGAAAAGAACCGCAATACGTCACGAAAGTTTCGCAGCTTCTTCCTCCGAAACCTTATAAGGACGCATTCTTTTTAGATCCATAAACAAACCGAAAAATTTGGAGGAACATACCAAGGCGCCATCCGACTCGCGATACAGATCTTGAATCACCAATACACGACTTCCTTTTTTCGCTTCAAAGCGAGTCACAAGGCGCGTGGTTTCCGGATATTTCAATTCCGCTTTGTATTCCAACTCCGCTTTCAAAATCACAGGACCGATATTTTTTTGGCGCAACTCCCCCAAATTCATACCCGCATCTTCGAAAGCCGCCCTTCTCGCCTCGTCGAAATAGCTCTGATACACTCCGTTGTTCACATGTCCGTTCTCGTCCAAATCCACCCAGCGAACCTTTACATAATGAGTAAACGATCTTCCTTCCGCTTGCGGTGCGGTCTCTTGTTCCAGAGTCTCCATGTTTTTCCTCCTCGGTAGAACAACCGGTCTACCCTTGGATTAAGCCTATAAAATGGTAGACAAATTTGTCTACCATTTTAAATTTCAGGTATAAGATTTTTCGAAGAGGGGAAATTTTTTCTCCCTTTAAAGAAGAAACTTTTGAACAATCGGTTCGATCGATGAAACAGACTTTTCTCAAACACGACCCGGCCAAGGACAGGATTTTGAAGGCTACGGTGAAACTCTTTTATGAGAGAGGTTATTCCAATACCGGTATCAACGAAATATTAAGCGAAGCGAACGCGTTTAAAAAGAGCTTATACCGGTATTACCCATCCAAAAAAGATCTCGGCGTAAGTTACGTTTCGTTTCAGGAAGAACAGATCATCGGCTTAGCCGAAATCATGATGAACAAATACGAAAGATATCCGGACTTTATCCGGGCCTGGATCAAATTCATACAGAGAAGATTGAGAACCAAATACAAATACGGCTGCCCTCTCGCGAACTTTTCCAATCAAACGCACGAGGAACCGGAATTGCAAAAACGAATCTTAGAATCCCTCGACCGATGGAATCGAAGTTTCGGCCAATACTTCACTCGGCCGATCTGGAAAAAGAAAAAAACGCTGAATTCAAAAACCGCTTTGGAGTTCGCGGAAAAGGCGTTGTTCCTCTATCAAGGAGCGATGCAGCTCTACGGGATCACGGGCAATAAAAAATTCATCGACCGGTTGGAAGAAGAACTTCTTAAATTGGAAGAAATCGTATAAGAATAAGATTCTTTTTTGATCGTCGAGTCGCTCTTCTTATCGTTTCGGTCGAACCGGAAAACATCCTATATATGACATCTTTTGCATAAAGGAAAATCGTTTCGGCTCCGGTCCGCAATTTCTTTCCAAAAACGGCTTGCTGGAAAAAAATACGGGAATAAATTTCCTTAGAAGAATCGGTATGCCCTCAACACGCAAAAAGACCAAGGAAAAACCGCTCCCATTCAAAAATGCCAACGTGGCCGAAGTTTTTCGCAATTATCCGGATCCTGTTCGGATTCGATTATTGGCGCTTCGGGATTTGATCTATAAAACGGCGGACTCGATCGCGGAAGTCGGAAAACTCGAAGAGACCTTGAAGTGGGGACAACCGAGTTATCTAACGTCGGAGTCTAAGAGCGGAAGTACGATTCGAATCGATCGACTTCCGGCGGAAGAAAATCGATATGCGATCTATTTTCATTGTCAGACGAATTTGGTTTCCACCTTTCGGGAACTCTTTCCCAAAAAGTTCGATTTCGAAGGGGATCGCGCGATTCGGTTGAACGTGAAAGACCCTCTTCCTTCCAAAGAACTGAGCGTCTGTATCTCTTTGGCGTTAACCTATCATCTCGCTAAAAAAAGGAAAAATCAACGGGGGACTTAGGAGTCCCCCGTTTACGGCCGTATCTAACGTTATGCGGGAATAATCTCCAACTCTTCATCGTCCGCGCCGGTCGTATCGTTCGCTACGTTTCTCGCTTCGCGATACGTCATCCACTTTCCGGTTTCGGAATCGATCACCTTACAAAGAGACGTCGATTTAAAATAATCTCCGAAGATCGTGTCTCTTTCCAGAACGTGATCCCCGTAAACCGCCTTGATCTCGTTCAAAGCGCGTTTGAGATTGTAGAAAGGAATCTTCATGTGAACGTGATGCGGCATGTGAATGAAGATATTGTGAAAGAAAAAATTCATCACAGGGTGAATATGATAGTTGATGGTTCCTTTCATTTGTCCGTAAAAAGGAGTCCATTCTTCCTTTGTCTTCCAGGGAATTTCGGAGTGGATGTGATGAACGTAAACCGTGATTCCCATAAAATAATTCCATGCGATGAACGGAACCAGACAAACTTTCGTGAACATCCACAAACCCGCACCCGCGTCGAAAACACCGTTTGCCGAACTGCCGAAATAAAAAACGAGACCGGACGAGATAAACGCAAAGGAAAGCATAATCCATTTGTCCCGGCCCGCTTCCTTAAGAGGAGCCGTAAACAAAACCATTCCTTTGAGCCAGACTTCGATCATGTAGTAAAAACCGCCTCCCCAAGCCGACCAGAAAAAACGGTGCATCATCTTTTTGAATATTCCAAATTTTGCATATTCTTCCGCGGTCGCCGGATGCCATACGAAGTCCCCTTGTCTTTTGATCGTATGACCGTGATGGATTCGGTTGTGTCCGTAAGCCCATTGATTGTAGGCGTGCAAAGAAGGAAGCATTGCGATTTGTCCGATCCAATACCGGAGAAATCTGTTCTCGAACAGGGCTTCGTGCGCGCAGTCGTGACCGACGACGAACAAAGCGGCAATCGTCATTCCCGCAAAAAACCATAAGAAAGGAAGAAGATACCAGGTGTCTATGTGCCAAAGCAGAGCGATTGCCACTCCGAAAAAAAATAGATCTCTCAAAAAGTAACCGATCCCTTTGTAAGCGGGATTGGCAAAAGTTCCTTCAGACAAGGTTTCACGGACGGATCCGAGAGTTTCCTTAGGTGAAGAACCGGAATTCATTTTCACTTCCATCGTTTTCTCCTTAGCGAACGGCGTTCACTTTACTACTGAACAACGTTAGCCAATAATTGAAGGTTTGGCAAGAAAAAAATCAGGACGTAAAAAGAAATTTTGAAGGAGTTCCCACAAATTCAGAGTTCGTTCGGAAAAATTACGAAGGAGTTCCCACACTTTCCGGGAGGAACGGGAGAATTCTCCCGTTAAAAGGTCGGAACTGCGGCGTTTCCCCATTCGGAACGGGACGCCTGATACAGAACGTGTTTGGAAAGGATATGTTCGGTCGGAAGATTCGGATGTTGAAAAACGCCGACTTCTTTCATACCGATGCGTTTCATCACGGCTTGGGACCTTACGTTTAGGATCGAAGTAAACGAAACGACCTTGGGAAATCGCAGACGGGTAAATCCGTATTCCAAACAAGCCGATGCGGCCTCGGTCGCAAAACCCCGATTCCAAAAAGAAGAATTCAATCTCCAGCCGATTTCCACGGCGGGCGTAAAGGAAGCTTGGAAGGAAACGTTTAAAAATCCGGTAAAACCGACCCATTCTCCCGTCCCTTTTGTCTCGACGATCCAAAGGCCGAATCCGAATTCTTCGAAATGGGCTCGCATCTTCTCGACAAATCGTTCCGAATCTTCGCGGGTCAAAAGCGCGGGAAAATATTCCATCACGGTCGGATCCGAACTCATTCGATAAAACGGTTCCAAATCTTTTTCTTCCCATTCTCGTAGAATCAGTCTTTCGGTTTTCATTTTAGATCGACGTATGCGATAAATTTAGTATTGCCAAAGCAAATTCAGCCGATATTCTTGACAAAGAACTCCAGTTATTCAATCGATTTTCTAACTTCTAAACGTAGTCCTATCTTAAAGTTTGCTCTTCTTTCTAAGTCCTGCATCTCTAAAATTCTTCTACTTCCTTTCGGGGAAACGCTGTTTTTAAATCAAGATAACTTGATCTAATTTATAACGACACGAGGAACATATGTCAGTTAATATTTATGTAGGAAATCTTTCTTACGATCTCAACGAAGGAACGTTAGGCGATCTTTTCAGAGCGCACGGCGCGGTAAATTCCGTAAAAATCATCACCGACCAATACTCCGGAAAATCCAAAGGTTTCGGTTTCGTCGAAATGTCGAACAGGGAAGAAGCGGACAAAGCGATCAAAGATTTGGACGGAAAAAACGTTCTTACCCGCAATCTGAAAGTAAACGTCGCAAAACCGAAAGGCGATAGATTCTAATTTAAGAATTCATCAGTTTCGATCGATGCGATCGTATCGGCCGTCTTTGGAAGGGAAACCTTCAAAGGCGGCTTTTTTGTTTTTGGGGGGAATTGGTGTTCCATAGGAAGAACTCAAAGCAATCGAGTCTCGTAAAAAATAGGGGCATCGATTCAACTTTCGAATGCGATTTTGTAGCCGATTGATCGGTTTCATAATTTGAACATTGAAGGTAACTCCCAGTTAGAAAGAGGAAACTGTAAACATAAAATAAAGGGGCTTCAATCGTAACGCACGATTCACTTAAATGGCATTATTCTCGCAAAAGGATTCATATTGTCTGGCTTTAATAAATAAACTTCTCAAATTCTTTCAAAGAAATTTTAATGCTAAAACATAGGCGTTCAAAAAAAATAGTATAATTAGTCTGACGGGATGATTAGCAACTTTTTACCAACAAGTCATTATGCAAAACTTAATTTCTATATTCAATAAAACTAAGATACTGTTAAACTCCAGGGCGAATCCTTTTATATTTAGCCCAGTTCTTTCAGCGATTTCATTATTAGCAATATTCTTTTGTTTCAGTCAATCTTTTCTTCAATCGATCGGATACACGCAAAACGTTACATTGTCTTTATTATCTCCTAATCCTTGTTATTCCAATGTTCATGAATATAAACGTTGCATTTCGAATATTTTCAATCCCGTAGAATATTCTAATCATCTTGCTCAGTTAACGAATTCCTCTTTATCCAAAGTCAGCGTGGATAAAGAAATTTTGAGCCTGATTGGAGACAACACTGTGGACACTTACCCATGGGAACTCTCGGAAATCGAAAAACATCATCTAAATTGGAAATCGAGACCCACATTTCAGTCTTATATTTCCTATACACCTTGGATCGATTTACAGAATAACGCTTTTTGGAATTCTGTAGACAAACCGAAGTTTATCCTTTGGAACACCGAATTCGGAATTGAAAGCATTGATAATAGGTATATCTTTAACGATGAGCCAATTTCCATATTCGGAATCTTAGCCAGTTACAAACCGGTAATTCAAAAAAATCCGCATATACTTTTACGGCTAAGAAATAATCCGCTCACTTTGAATCGAACTCCAAAACCTGCTTTTGAAGAAAAATTGGAAATTTCTTCGGGTAAATTCAACGAGGAAATTCCCGTGCCGATTGTTGATAAGGATTGTATATTGAGAGTCAAGATCGATTTTAAATACTCTATAAAAGGTCATCTAAAGAATTTCTTATATAAATCGGACGCACAAGGAATTTTATTTAATATAAACGGATCAGAAAAGAAATTCTTTAGATTGGTGCCTAAAAACTCAATATCCGGAATATGGATTAACCCGCTAATCACTAAGTTAGATGTCGATACCTTAGATATCGAAAATATACTTAAGATGGAACACAAAGTAAAATCCTTTATGCTAATGACGGAAGATAAAAAGATGTTTAAGGGATTTCGATATCAATGGGAACAAATATGCAAAAAATTATAGAACGACACGATCTTAAAAAAAAGATTCGATATACGTTGATCTTTCTGTTGTCTGTCATTATTTATTTGTTCTCAATACATCGAATCGGCGCTCCAATACAGTCCGGATTGGATGAATCTTATGTAATTGCAATAAATAAATATTTCGCAAATTTAGAGTATGCACGAACGCAGATATTTTTCTCCTATGGCCCATTAGGGTTCTTAGTTGTCCCCTTGCCAATCGGTTCTAACATAATGATCTCAACTTTATTTTGGAACAGCTTTCTTTTCTTTTTTATCCTTTCTTCTTTCAGTATTGTTCTGTTAAGGATCAATAAACCTAATTTATTGATCGCTTTGATGCAAATTTTGTTATGCACTTGGATAGTGAATGCAAGCGAAATAAGGTTCATCCCCTTTCTTTTGGTGAGTAATCTATTAATTCTCGACAAATTTGTATTCAAAGATGAAAAGTATTTTTTTATTTTGTCAGCCTTGTTTATCGGAGTCCTTGGATATTTTATAGGAAGTTATTTCGTGGCAATGTTCGGCTATTTTTTTCCTTTATTTATATCAAGCCTCTTGAAAAAGCAATGGAAAAAAATAATGATTTTTGCTCTATTCCTGCTTCTAAATTTATTTCTTTTTCGATTTCTTATTTATCGAGATTTTAATATAATAAATAATTTAATTTCAATTCTCGAATTTTCAATGGGTAATAGTTATAGCATGACGATAGGGGCGGATACGTTTTCTTGGGGATTACTACTTTTATGTATAATTCCCTTTTTTCTATTTCTTTTATTTAGAAAACCTGAAGTCTCTTATTATATCTTAATTTCCCTTGTTCCACTTTTTCTTATTTTTAAATATGCCTTTACAAGAATCGATCATCTATCTCAATTCTTTAATTTTTTTGCAGCTGTCCTTGTGAATATGATGATTCTTGCATTGAGTAAATTGTCGGAACAGGCGAATACTGAACAGACTGCGACTTAATAAGCGAACGTCCTAAATGTAGTTACCCCACTTAAAAGAAAGTGTCTTAAAAGTTTCATGTCGGTTAACTATAGTGAACCGGATGCCTATTTTTCACTTGGAATGTGCTCCTCACATACTATAATAAGAGCGATGCTGATATAATTAAACAAAATGTTCCATATGCTATGGCGATAATTAATTTCTTTTTTCTTGGGATATTTCTAGTACGATCAGGTAACATTAAAAGAATTAGCATTGAACCGACACCACCGAAAAATGCAAAACTAATAAATAATAAACGCCAATGAAGGTCCGGGTATTTGTCTGAATGAATGTTTTCGAGATCTTGATATTCTTTAAAGATTTCGAATAGCGATATATTCCGTTTTAGAGCCTTGTCTCCTTGAATTAGTTGGATATATCCTTGATATCCATTTTTATCTTGATAACACCCCTCGTTTTCATATTCAACATAATTCACTCCTTTTGAATGTATTTTAGTTCTGCGTATGAACACGACTTTTGATTCTAAATTTTGTAAACCGATCAAAAAAGTATAACGAGAATGATCAATTGGATTTTCGACTAACATAACAACCAACGGAGCATCGTTTAATGAAAAATCTCCTCTATTCCTTGGGATAAGCCCAAACGCACATTCAGAAAATTCCGTAAGTGATTTTTCAAAATTAGGAGAGTTTCCTTTTTCAATTTCATACAATGTAATGTTAGATACGGATAAGTTTTTCTGAAAAGAGTAATCTAACGTAAGATCAAACAATTCTGGCGTCTCTTTGTCCCAAATTACATAGGAAATCACTTTAGAATTCTTAGGTAATATTACCTTTGAACAATTAAAAAGAGAGTAATGCCCTGCTACTATGATAATTAAAAATGCAAAATATTGAATGTATTTTTTATTCATTTTCATTCTGAATTTTCTTGTCCCATTTACTTATTGTCCATTGTGGATATCCTTGGCCTGATCCTGGAGTTACTGTTACTCCTATCTTACCAGGTATAGTAGGAAGCGCTTTTGCCCCCCCTAAAGATGCAGAAACCTTAGAACGATTATAAAAATTAAAATCTACCGAAGCTACGCCTAAACCAACATTCATTCCTAAATCGAACGAAAAATCTTTCGATTTAATATTTTGTGCTAGTCCATCTACCTTACCCTCAGAATATGAAATACCACCACCTAAGCCAAAAGAAATTCCGGCGTCCCAAGAAACAGTGGTTCTACCAGTATGATCTGTTATTTCCGTTTTAGTCAAATTCGGGCCAACACCCAAGACGGCAGAAAAATTCAAAATTGAATAACCGATTTCACCAGGTTTGATAGCTACGTGTCCCGGGCTTTTAGAATCATTGGAAACCTTAGCTACTTGATTATTTTCTTTTGTCCCTATGACAGCCAATTTTAAAGAGATCTTTCGTGTCGTTTTCTTTTTACATGTTGGAACAAGAGAAATCCTTCACTTTGATATTCATACAAAGCCGACTACAAATTGGATGAAACGAGTCTTGAAGTGTGCGATTCGAAAACAAACAAGATCGGGGAAGAGGATTCAATATTTCTTGTCTGACAACGATTCTCTGTTTGGAAAGAAATTTTCCGATTATTTAGAACGGATCGGTATCAAACACAAAAAGACTTCGATTCGATCTCCTTGGCAAAACTGCTATGCAGAACGTTGGGTAAAGACTTGTAGAAATGAGTTCTTGAATTTCTTTATTCCGATCAATCAATATCATTTGGAAAAGAAATTGGAAGAGTTTATCCACTTTTACAATCATCATCGCACACATCTTGCGTTGAACAAGGATTCACCGGTTCCTTCTCCGATTTTAAAACCGCCGAAAGACGGAAAAGGAAAACTCATTTCCACTCCCGTTCTCGGCGGGCTTTACCATACTTATCATTACGAAAACGTTGCCTAACGTTTCCGTTGTGAGCGTTTTGAAAACTCGTCTTGAAAACGAGTTCGCTGGCTCACGTCCTGACTTTTCTTTCGTTTCCGAAAATTGATTCAAAGATCGTGAAATTCGACTTTTGGAATGCGATTTCAGAATCCAAAACCCCGATTTGAGATTAAAACTAAGTCAATATCAAATCAGAGTTTCGTTATATTAGAAAAATATCCGCAAGGTTAGTTTTTGCGAGGCTCAATATAGTTTCACGGATTTAGAGACTCGCATTTTTCTACGAAATCTTTTTTTCCATATTTATTTTCAGGATCGTAATAAAATCGAAAACAATCAGAATTCATATTTCCTTTTTGATTAACATACATTTTGTATTTTTTTCCATTGATTAATGCTAAAGGTCCAATGTGAGTTTTATGTTGATAATCATTAGGATGCAATTCTCCATATTTTATATTATAGCCTGTATATCGATTCAACGAAAGAAAAATCTCCCAATAAGTTTTTTCATCCCCATAAAGAATTATTCCATCAATACCTGTCTCTTTCCCTTTTGATGGATGAAAATGAAAGATCAAATCTTTACCCTGATATTCTAATGTTAAATCGATTTCCGGTGCATAATTTCCATCCGAAATACCAAAGAAGCACGACAAATTTAAAAGGCAAAAAATAAGAATCGAAAGCTTTAATCGTTTCATATCTATTACACCTTATTCAATGGCTATATTTTTTAAAAATATTTTCCTTAAACTGATTTGAAAATTGATCTGCATTCTGCTCATTGTAGACTCGTTCCTCATTGTAATATTTCATGTTGGGATTTCCTAATAAATCCGATACTCCTAATTTTTCATAAGTTTTATAATTTTCAGTGCTCAAAGTTCCGTTATAGGTTGTATTATGATCAAAACCGGCATGGACCCAATCGCTAATCCCTCTCAAAGTATGAGTACTACTATTCTGGTCCTGATACACATGAAAATACTCATGACTCAAGACTTGAGCCCTTTTTTCAAAACCGTATCTAATTTCGCTAGCCGGCTTATAATCAACCTTTGTTAAACCATTAGCATAAATAGAATTGCCAACTTGAAGTGCATTCTCACCGGGTATACCCATGATTCGATTTTTCAAATCATTCACTAATCCTAATAATACTCCTGGTTTTTGATGCACCGATACTTCATCTACCATGGAGCCAAAGGTTTGTCTTAACGTCTCCTTTTCATACGCTGTTACATGGAAGGATTCTCTACCCAATTTCTGATTTTCAAAGGAGTTCAAACCGTCTTTGTATAAAGTTTTCATGTGTTCATCGTATTGTGACTTTGACAATGACAAACCTCCTAAATTATGCAATTGTATTTGCATTTCAGCATCTTGAGCTTTGGAAATCTTACCAACGTTTGCATTTAGCCATTCACCAGCCGCCTGTCTTGCATCTGCACTACCACTTCGCATTAATGTAAGCGCTGAATCAAAATCTTGCGGTTTGTTACCCAATACAGTCGTTTTAAACCAATCGGAAGCAGTACTTAGCATGGATTTATTTTCTGGACCATCAATTCCATATCGAGGCGCGTCCCCATTTGGTCCATAGGATTCAGAAATTGTTCGAGTCTGAACATAACTGTTGTCTCCAGTCGCCCCATATCCACCCATTGCCGGCATCATCACAACCTTGTCTGGGCCAAAACCAAGAGCATTCTTAGCACCATCCCAAGCATCACCCAACGCACCTTTCGCTGAGTTCAAAACGTGGTCAAGGATGCTTTCATTCTCTCTTCTCACCCCTGCACCAGCAATCGTCGCTGCACCTTGTTCAGCGTTATTTTTGTTTTGAGCGGCCTTCGATTCTGCTTTCGCTTCTGCATCCAGAATCGCTGTCGCCTGTTCCTTACTCAAACCTTGCGATTGAAGTTCTTCAATCTCACCTTGTTTGGAAACAAAGTCGGCCTTCCATTTGTCATTTAGAAAGTTCGTGTTTGCTTGAAAGCCTCCGGATTGACTCCAGCTTCCTGCGGTCACTCCACCGGATGCAGTAACCGACGCCGATACTCCGTCTCTTTGATTCCAGCTTAAACTTCCACCGGCTCCTTGCATTTTGTTAGCAAGTGAATCTTTCGGTTTGTCTTTGTCTCCCGGCGCTTCGTATCCGATGCTTCCTCCGACTCCTGCTTTTTCACTCCAACTCAGTCCTGCGTTGACTCCATTGCTGAAACTTTTGCTTAAGCTCGCCCCGAATCCGTCTCCTTCATTGTAGCTGAGCGCCAATCCCGTTCCGCTCTTGGAAGTAAATCCAGCGTTGACACTCGTACTTCCTGTCTTGCTGTTGTAGCTGAGTCCTGCGTTAAACCCGCCTTTGGTTAAGCCTAAGTCTACCGTCGTTCCGCCTCGTTCCGAGATTCCTACACTTACAGTCGCAGGGCCGTATCCCACTCCGACGGATGCTCTTGGCGAATTTCTCTCCGCTTTCGCTCCGAGAAACCGCGCTCTCCGCTTCAATCTGCAATGCAACATTTCAGTCTTTCCGTATATTCCAAAGTAAGAATGTTTAAAAACATATTGCATTGCAGTATTTCCGCTACGATCGCTTTCGCAGTTGTAAAACAAAATCACTCACTGGTCGACACATTGGCCTTTAATCCTTTTCTCAGTTTTTTCAGTCCTTGTGCGGAAAAATGCGTACCGGACAGCTCTAACGTTTTCAGTTGTTTCATTTTCAACAAATGAGGAATGCATCCATCATCGATCGCTTCAATTTCATATAAGTAAAGGGTTTTTATTGATGTACTTTTAGAAATGTATTCAATTCCTTTGTTCGTAATTTTAGTTCGTCCCAAAGTTAAATCATCCAACTTTGGTAGTGCAGAAATCTGTTTCAATCCTTCATCTGTAACTTTAGAATCTTCTAAATTCAATGTTTGCAAATTTGGAAACACAATAAGATATTGCATTCCTTCATCTGTCATTTCCTTCATTCCTAAGTTATCAAACTTCTCAGGCTCTAATTTTGCTTCATACTTTTTAAAGTCAGGACTGATGGAACTGTAATACTCGTATGCTTTTTCTTTCAGACTTTTTTCTGCAAAAACTCCCATAGCCCCCGCCAAACATATAATTAAAATCAAACTCGTTTTCATTTTTTCCCTCCAGTTAATAAATCTATTACTTTACCCTTGTAATAGCTTGTATAGTCAAAAGCAGGTAATCCCTGGGATTGTCTCACTTCTGGACCAAACGTCACACCTTTGATAAAACCGGTATGTGTTTCAGCGTTATCGACTTTTGTGTGCTTATGGTATGCCGGTGCAGACAACATTCCGTATCTCGGACTATTCTTGTCATTGTCGATCGACACTGCCATATTCCCAGTAATCCCAGTGTATGCGATCGGAGTTCCATACGGCAATGGAGTTTTGTTTTTGAAAGCATTGTAAGCCACATCCGGCATTTCATTCATTACATGTCTGTGATATTCGATAATTTCTTTTCCGTTAATCACAGTTCGCGTTTTAATTTCATTACCGCCTAAGTCCATTTTCGACACTTTCAAGATATTAAATGTTCCGCCATCCGGACCCCAAACCGATTGAGCTGATCCCCTCGCAGCGTGATAATCACCGGACATGATTCCGTTGAGGTTATCCGTATGCATTTCAACCTTAGTCCAAGGAGACTTCACTCTTTCATTTGGATTCGTTGGAATCAATTTACTATCAGCTCCTTTTGCTTCTGTTCTGTAATACAATTTTCCAGTTTCTTTATTCAAGATCAAATTACCGCCACTAACACCTGCTTCTATCTCCATGTTAATCAGCTTTTTATGATACTTTGAATTCATGCTTACATCAACTTCATTGAATTTGACTCCGTCAATTACGCCCTTCCTCAAATACGGATTCTCACTTCTTTGTTTGTCTAAGTAACTGGATATTGCATCTTCACCAATTCTCAAGTGTCGATCTGATGCACTTTCATTTCCTGACGCTCCATATGCTGCGCCATCTCCTACGTTCTCATGGTGCAGGGGTTTCATGCTCAAATTCCCGCCACCAGCTCCAATCGGCATCATCACAACCTTGTCCGGACCAAACGCATCCTTGACCCCATTCCAAGCACTCGATGCCGCTCCGGCAATGCTGTCGATCGCTCCGTCAATCTTGTTTCCAACCCAATTCAATCCACCTTCTAACGCGTCACTCGCTTTGTTCAAGATGTGATCCAGGATTCCATCCTCTCGTTTCTGAGTCGCCACTCCTGCACCGGCGATAGCTGCGGCTCCAGATTCCGCGTTGTTTTTGTTTTGAGCCCCTCTGGAAGCAGCCTGCGCATCTGCGTCTTCTTTTGCCTTTCCGGAAACAAAGTCGGCCTTCCATTTGTCATTTAGAAAGTTCGTGTTTGCTTGAAAGCCTCCGGATTGACTCCAGCTTCCTGCGGTCACTCCACCGGATGCAGTAACCGACGCCGATACTCCGTCTCTTTGATTCCAGCTTAAACTTCCACCGGCTCCTTGCATTTTGTTAGCAAGTGAATCTTTCGGTTTGTCTTTGTCTCCCGGTGCTTCGTATCCGATGCTTCCTCCGACTCCTGCTTTTTCACTCCAGCTCAGTCCTGCGTTGACTCCATTGCTGAAGCTTTTGCTTAAGCTCGCCCCGAATCCGTCTCCTTCGTTGTAGCTGAGCGCCAATCCCGTTCCGCTCTTGGAAGTAAATCCAGCGTTGACACTCGTACTTCCTGTCTTGCTGTTGTAGCTGAGTCCTGCGTTAAACCCGCCTTTGGTTAAGCCTAAGTCTACCGTCGTTCCGCCTCGTTCCGAGATTCCTACACTCACAGTCGCAGGGCCGTATCCCACTCCGACCGAAGCTCCGAATCCATTCTCTGCCGAGTAGCTAAGACCGACCGTCACAGCTCCTCCTGTAAAGCTTCGGACCGCTGCTCCTGCCGCTCCACCGACAGCTCCGACTAATGCGCCTTTCAGTCCTCCGCTGGCCGCTCCGGTCGCCGCCCCAAGCCCCGCGTTCACCGCCATAGCGATGGCAAGACTTGCTCCTCCGGTAAACGGAGCGGCTGCAACCGCTGCGACCGTCGTCACCATCTGAAACGTTTGGCTTTGATACCATTGTTCCTTAGGCTTGTTCATCTTGTCCATCTGGCCTGAAATCAGCCATTCAGGAAGTCCGGTCGCTTTGGAGATCGCGCTGTTGATCGTAGCTTTCTCAAACGCTTTCACCGCGTCCTTCATGCTTCCACCGCCGACAAGCGCCCCTACGAAAGAAGCGGGAAGTCCAGTCGCTTCCGCAACCGCTCCCGTGATGCGGCTTTGTGCTTCGCTCCTTACGGCCTGTGTGAATCGTTGGCCCATACTTCCGCTTCCGCCGTTCATTCCGTTTAGGATGGTAAAGATAAAGCCTTTGCTTTCTTTCTCCGCGTCATTTGCCTTCGCTTTCGCGGCAATGCGTGCTTCGATATCTTCTTGGTATTGGGAATATTTGTTGTTTACGTTCGAGAGTTCTTGTCCCGCGTATTTAGTCCCCGTTCCTTTCAGCTTGAAGTTGTAACCCAAGTTCTCAATTTGAAATCCCGATACTACGATCAAGTCTTGAGAACCGTAGCTGATCTCCACGGGAATCCCTTTGATGTTCACCGTACCTTTGAGTTCGCGGCTTCCCGTATATGCTCCGTTGCCGGTAAGAATCCCTCCGAACATCTCCCCGCTCAATCTCTGAAAAACGTTTCCTCTTGCGGAGATTGTTCCTTCCTCAAAACTGTATTTAGAAGCTTCCTGATGATAGTCTTTCAAACCGGTCATCGTCGGTTGGAACGTTTGTTTAAAATTCGGCTCCAAACCTTGGAACATCGACAATATGCTGTCCCGATTTTCAGCGTATTGTTTCTCTTGTTCGGTTTGAATCTCCTGATTCTGTGTATATTCTCCTTTTACTTCCTGCGTTTTGTCGCTGAATTGTGCGAACATGGTTTCGACGTTCTTTTGAAGATCGTCGATATATGCTTTGAGGTTGGCTACCGCCTGCGCGTTGAAGGATCCGTTCGGATCCAACATATCCACGCTTAGGTTCCCCGGATTAAACTTCGTTTGAATTCGAATATATTGATATTCTAATTCGGGAGAATAACTTCCCTTCGTCATCGCGTTTCCGTCGATCACGATCTCTCCGCTGTAAATCTGGCGATACGCGCTGATGCCGTCGCCGTCTACTCGGAACTCATACCCGGAATCTCTCAGATATTTGTAGGATTCTCCGTTCTGCAAAGCATCAAGCAATGTCTTCTGCAGGTTTGCGCTACGTTCCTCGTTATCTTTTTGAAGCTTTTTGGAATAATCGTCCAAATATTTCGAGACGGCGCTATTGGCCGCGAGATTCATCGCCTGACCGCCGCCTTGCAGCAGCGTTTGCAATGCCGCCAAATCGTTGTTATTCGTCACAAGCGAATTCATGTGAGAAAGTAGCTCGTCCGCTTTTTCTTGTTTTTCCGCGAGTTCCTTCTCTTGTGCGAGAATCGCCTGCGTGACCGCGTTCGAGCTGATCGTTTGCGGAAGATTCCCTTGAATTGCCGCAATCATCTCTTGCAGCCCATCCAAAAGCCCGCCGGATATATCACGATTTGCTAATTCTTGAGATTCCTCTAAAAGTTTTTCAATCTTTTCTCTGCTTTCGCTACCTTGTTGATTCAGACTCTGCGCTGTTTGCAACATTCCTTGGATTTGATTGTAACTCGCTCCCTCGGAAAGAATACCCTCGACCGTGTTTTTACCGTCTTGGATCTGTTTGGTGAGTTGTGCGCTCGACTGAAAGTTCTTGTTAAGCAGGCTGTCCCTGTAATTCAGAAAGGATTCTCTCGTATGATTCAATCCTCGTTCGCTCACGGAATCGGTGATCTCGTCTCCGAGTGTATGGTATTTTTTCTTTAAAAATCCGAGAGCGTTGTTCTTTTCGCGCAAAGCCGCGGTCATGTAATACGAGGATTCGTCGAATTTCCCTTCACTCTTTGCTTTTTCCGAAAGTTCCTGAAACCGTTCCGATTTCTCGAAATATTCGCCCGCTTGTTTCAAAAAATCGCGTTCTTCATCCACGACTTCCGTCTGTAAGGTTGTAGCTAAAGCGATGTCGTCTCTAAATTCTGTAAACTGCGTGATCTTCGTCTGACTTAGATTCGTTCTGCCGTTAAAGTTAAAACCGCCGTTGGTTCCGTTGATTTCATCCTGCCAAAACGTTTGGTTTTGTGAATAACCGCTCGCTTGATTCGCAATTGAATTGATTTCGGTATTGTCTACGATGTAGGCGCCGCTTCCATAGATTGTTTGTGCAAGCGCGTTGATCCGGTTGCTCGCATTCAATTCTGCGGTTTTGTAAGCTTCGCTTCTACCGAAAGAATCCGCGATGCTCTGCGAAAGATTGGCCCCTTGTTGGTTCCAAGTCGTTTGGTTTTGCTGATTGACAAGCGCTTGCTGTATGAGATTTCCCGCAGCGGAATATTGATACGAATCCACTAAGGAATTCGCAGCGTTGTAAAGATTGGTGGTATTTGTTTCCGAACTCGTGATTTGGTTCTGAAGCTGGCCCGCAAGAACGATCGCATTGGATTGGAACTGAGCCTCTCCGTTCGACCCGGAAATCGCCGAGCTCATGCTGTCTTTTGCCGCGAGATACCAGTTCAATTCCGCTTGTTGAAAAATCGAAATCGTGTCGGCCCAAGTTTCTTGTCCGCTTCTGAATTGGCTGCTTGCATTATCCGCGCTTCCCTCAATGCCCGCGATCTGAAATCCGTAAACGTCGGTGACCCAGTTCCCGCGTGCCGCCTTCATCTGTGCGATTTGCTGATCGTAATTCTGAATCGTACTTTGTTTTGTTTGTTCCAGCTCCACGAGCTTCGCTTCGTATTCGGTTTCGTATTGAGCCGATCGCGCTTCCCAATCTTTCAGAGGATTTACAAGGCTTAAAAATGTGGTGGAAATGTTCGTGAATTGAGAGGAAAGATTCGCCCAAAAATTCTGATTCGCTTGCATCGCACTATCGATGTATTTGTATTTCGTCTGAATCTGAACCTGATTGTTCGTTCCGAGTGCGCTATACCAATTGGAGGAATCGAGAGCCGTTCCTCCCAAATATACCTTTGTTTCCAAAACGGAATTCGATCCGCTTACCGCGTTCCCTGCCTGCGAAGACTGAGCAAAATCTACATTAAAACTTCCGAATATGGAATTGCGGATCGCGTTGTTGTTCGCAATCTGTTGTAGGTTAAACGATTCTCCGACGGAAAGGGAATATGTATTGTCGACCTGCCATCTTTTATTGTATCCACAAAAAAGCGGCGCATTTCCACAGTATTCGCCGGTATTTGTATAGCCCTGTGCCCAGTACAAGTATTCCCTGCTATTTCTATACCATTACACTCTATAACATCATGACCCTCGCTACGAGACGCGCTGCTGTTGTTCGAAACCGCGGGATTGCTGACTAACACGCTCTGAAATCCCCCGCTTGTCGCCGCCCAACCGTAAACGTTCCCGTCGACTCCGTACGTCACAGCTTGAGAACCTGCAGGTTGTCCGAAACACCAGTTTGATCCGCTTCCGGATGTATGATCGCAACTCAAATTCGCCGTTCCCACTTCTTTAGAAAAATCGAACGTTTGTGTCGCGTATGTTTCCTGCCACTTCTGAATGTTCCAATAGTCGGCTTTCGCGCTTGCGTTCGAAATCTGATTTTGGAAAAAAGTGCCGAGCGCCTCGGCGAGAGTTCCGAGAGATGCGTTCGAATCTAAAGCGTTTTGAAGAGTATCCAGCAGAGAGTCCATCTCTTCAAACACTGCATTCAAACTTGGATCGCTCGAGGCGCTCGACTTCAACAGGTTTTCCTGAGCGCGAATGGAAAGGATTGTATTATGAAGACCGGTTCGAACTCCGTTCTGAGCGTCCTGAATCAGCTGCTTGTTTGCAAGCCACTGCGTCTTGGTTTGTTCGATTCCATTCAAATACGCTAATTTATCGTTTTCTAAACCGGAAATCGCGGTATCCCACTGAAGAATTCCCTCCTGAATTCCATTCAAAGAATTCTGCTCCCAAGCCGATTGTTGTGCGAGTAAATTCTGCCACTTCGTATCCCAAGCCTGAACTCCTTGATAGTAACTCTGAGCCGCTTGAGCGGGCGAAACTTCCTGAGCCGCGGGAGCCGCCGTCGTCGATTGAACCGTAGGGTCCACCGTATTCACGGCGGTCGTATTCGAAGAAGTGACGTTGTTCGAAGTATTCTGCGAAAGAACATTCAAAAACGATTGTAGTTCCGTTTGCACAAAGGCGGCCGCATCCGCAAGCCATTGACTCTTTGCTTGTTGTTTTTGAAGTTCCAACTGAGCACGGACCGCTTGTTGGTAAACCGAAACGTCGTTCACCGCATCGCTCGTCGTAACGGAATTGACGATCGCGTCGATCTCCGCGTTCACTTGCGCTTCCCAAGCGGCTTCCACCGTTTGTTCTCCACCGTTTAGAATGTTCATAAAGGAAGATTGATCCGTTTGCAACCGCGCTGAATCCACATACGGTTGAAGATCCGCGCCGCTGAACGCTCGTGTCGAGTTCAGTTGAGGAGTCGATTGCGCACCGAGCGAGGAAAACTCGGAAAACGTAACTAAGAAGGTGAGGATTAAAACCGCCGAAGAGAATCGTTCCCAAAAGCGGAAGCGTCGATTGGCAATGTAAAGAGACGAATTAAGCTGAAAAGAATCGGAGACGACTCTGGAACGAGAAGAAGAAATGAACTTCATACAAACACCTGCTTAAAAGAATGATGAGGCGGACCATCCGAACGAATCGCATAGTAACGCATCAGTTTTCGATTGATTGATTGAGAAAAAGAAAAACGGAGGATGGGTAATTCCGACCCCAACAAGAATGAGAGCGGATCACTTAGATATGCTACTTGAAATGAAAGATAATTTCGCTTTGATTTGGAGATTACAAATTTGAAAATCAAGTCCTTATCTTCTTCCGGTAGTAAAACATCGAAAAACAAAAATCGTTTTAACCAAGAAGATTGATAGGGCTCCCAATATGGGAGATTCGTTCGAAACAATTCATGCGAAAGAATGTTGAAAATGGAAGATCGAACAAATGCAATCGATCTTAAATCATCCTCGAATCTAAAATCCAAGACAGAAAGAGCGGACTGTTCCCGATACTGAATATTCCGAAAATGTTCTTCCTGCCAGCCTTTTCGAGCGATCCGGGCTTCCATCGCCACATTGTGCTCAAAAGTAGTTGATTTTTGAGCAGAAAGATTCTGTTGATCATAAGATTCAAATGACGCTTCGGTAATGACGGAAGTTGCCCTCAACTCATGAAATGAAATTCCGCCAAAGAGCAATAATACGCATATTACCGAATAATACTTCAAAATTCTTTGCCTTTAATTACAATTACAACTTACGTAACGAACTTAAATCGCCTTTTTTGACAACGTATTTAAGAAATTCAACAATTTATTCAATGTCTTCCGTTTTCTTTAAAATTATTATCCACCTGACCACGCAACCGCTCCAACTCATCTTTGATATATAAATTTTCGCGTTCGACGATCCCTAACCGCATTTCTTTTTCTAAAAGCTTTGCTTGTAGATTCATTTTTTCGGAAAATACGAGCTTTAGCTCTCGTCGAGTCCAATCATATTTACGTTGCAAAATTCGTTTTTTAAGAATCAATCTGCGTAGGAAAATTTCTAATCTAAGCTCTTTCGGAGGTTTTTTATTATGACTTCTCCAGGAAATTGCTTGTTGAATGCTATTTGCAAGAGCGGGCAAAGTCCCTAAAGCATGTTCAAGTTCATAATAATCATACCATTTCAACATTTTGAATTTGTGCTTCCGCGATATAATGCTCTTCCAATTATCTAATGAATCCCTCGGTTACAGATTGATAAAAACCGGAGAATCAATTTCAAAATTCTTAATATTTTGTTTGATTTAAAAATTACTGTTATTTTTTTATAACTTCTTTTTAAATTGCAAATTTAAAGTATATTTATAAAAATCATATTTCTGAATTCCGAAATAAAAATACTTACCATGGAGATCCTGTTTCATTTTGTGATATATGTCAAATAAAATAATCACAATTCCATTAGAAAGCATCGATTTTTCCACGCCCGGAAAAAGGCTTCGCTATGCGATCAAAAACATCTTAGCGATGAATGATGAAGATTTTGCGATTTCGATTGGAAAATCGCAAAACTACATCAGCTATATCTGCAACGATAAACGGCCGCTTTTGGATAAAATCGCCGCCGAAATAGAGTCGATTCATCATATCTCCGGGCTTTGGCTTACCAAAGGCAAAGGTTATCCCGAAGTAAAAAATGCCACCGAAGATAGCTCTGAAACGGTGGAAAAAATGAAAAAACGGGATTTCCTTTGGAATAAAATATCGAACGATAAGGCGGAAGAAATCCTCATTGCTTTCTTTAAACACGTTCCGCCCGATACAAGAAATTTAATTTATCAGATGATCCAAGCCGTCGCCAAAAGTAAGGCAAGCGGTTCTACCTAAAATACTTTCCGAATTTTTTTGAAAGTATTTTAGCCCTCTTTTCGACGGACAGCTCACCCGTATTGACAGCAAGGTTGTAGTCTTGGATCAGGATTTGTTTCGTGATTTCTTCCTTTTCCTTTGAACTCTTCTGTATGAATCTCATCGGATCCAATTTCTCCATTAGCTTTAGAAAACCGCTCGAAGCGACTCGGTTGATCAAAGGTAGATCAACACCCGTATAAACCCCCGCCTTAATTTCAAAAGCATCATAGTGTAAAATTGCGACCGCCCATAAAACGGAAGCAACAACCAATCCGATCGAAGAAAGATAGGGTTTAAATATCCCCATCAAAGGTAGAAAATAAACGAACACCATTGTAATCGGCATAGCGAGGATAGCCCCAAGCAAAACCAAAAACAATCTCACCTTAAAGTCGCCGCGCTGAACGATCATTTTACGAAGAACGGCGTAAATCGATAAAAGCATCCAAAACGAGCAAAAAACCACAAGAGCGTGATAATTTAAATTAAAATCGAAAACGAAATACTGAGGATTCTTCAGTTCAGCCATCTCATGAAAGAGACAAGCGTACGTAAAATAGCTCAATCCCAAAAACCCTAAGATCAAGATCCAAGCGGGAATCTTCTTATCCGGCTGCCCGATCTTTGCACAAAGAATGTATAAAGTAAACGGTGAAAAAGCCATGGGCAGAAAGGTAATATTCAGTGCATAACTCCTATATTCAAGAGGAAGAAGAATTCTTAAACCTTGAATGAGTAGCCAAACGAACATGAACGAATTAAAAACGAGAAATATAGATTGAGTTCTTTGTCTTGGCTTTAATCGAAAGACGTAAACGCCTAAAAGCAAATGCAATAGGCCGGTGAAAATGGGGATCAGAATATTTGGATTCACTAATTTAACTCTTGAAACTGTTTTACTTTTGATTGTTGATTTTCGCTTTTATCGGAAGATCCGAATATTTTTTCGCAATTTGGTTTTGCATAGATTGCATTATCTTAAATTTGCGATTCCATCTCTTTAACTTTCAAATCGCATTTTGCAAGGGCTTGCGGGTGGAATGAACGAGGAAGTATCAATAACTAAAAAAAAGTGAATCATCGAGAGAAAATAATGAACCGTCGATCGCATAAAACTTGTAGTGGAATCAACTTCTCCGTTTCCTCTGCCGACTAAACCCTTTCTCCTTGCTGGTAATGACAACAAGTATGGATGCAAAAAAGCCGAAATAAAAAAGTATATCTTTTAGGTTGCTTTTTGGCCGGTTTTTTGATTATATAGAAATATTGAAACCCTTCTGGCATGATATAAGTATTATTTTAATACTATTGTCAATAAAAAAGTATTACTTTCGGACTTATTTTGAACCAACAAAAAGAACGACTAAAAATCATCATTTCCAAGTTCAAAGGGAATCAACGGGAATTTGGTTTTACCATCGGTAAGTCTAAACAAACGATTAGCGGCTGGCTTAGCGGGAGATTTCCAGTTCCGGAGGATGCTGCAATCACTATAGAAATGGTTCATGGTTATAGGCGTGAATGGATTCTAAGAGGAGAGATGCCATCCAAAGTTTCGCACAAAGGACTTCAGGCAAAAATTGCCAGCATCGACACTGAAGTCGCACTTCTCAGAAAAATCGCGTCCAATAGAAAACTTCAGGATATCATCGAAATTCTAACAACCCTTTCCAAAAGAGAATTAGAAATCGCTTACAGATTGATCGAAAGCCTAACCGATAAAGACACTAAGACCAATTCATTATCGTAAATGATTGGCATACACCCTGGCTAAAATCAGAGCGCGATCCTTCGCCGTCAATTGATGATCTTTGGAAAGTTCGTTGTTGTGGATGAGAATCTGCAATGCGATCTTTCTCTTTCGCTTTAATTCCTGTTCGGAATAATATTCGGGATCAAAAATTTTCATCATAGTTATAAATACGGGTTTAGTGAATCTATGAAACCAAGGAAGCTTAGGTTCAATTAAGCTAAAGGCGGGGATCCTAAATCCGTTGCAATTTAGAATCGCGATGGACCAAATTAATATTCCGATAATACAGCCGATCGCGGCTTGACCACGTGAAAAAACGGCTTTCATCGTTGGGTTATACCATATCAACGCTATGGAAATTAAGGGAGGAATTAACCCCAAGAGCATCAAAATAGAAGCCGTTCTTGTTTTACCTCGAGTCGTCCTGGCCCGAATTCCGAACCGCCCGATCGCAATCGTAGAAGCGACTAACGCGTGCACTATTACGGCAACGTAAACCCAAGAAAAATGAAAACGCAAAGGCTCGCCTTCTTTCGAGACCATTGTCAGAACTTGAAAGGTCGCGCCTTTATAAAAAAAATAAGTCACTAAAGCAATATGAGGATAAAGTATATAACGGTTCGGCTTCCTATGATACGATTCGGAAATGAGGAAAATCAAAAAAGGAGCCGGCACACTGATCGCAAAACCCAAATTAATCAAAGGTACAAAATAGGCATGAGGCGTAAAAGGCCTTATAATAAAAGATAAAAACCATAAACCCAAACAGGAAGTCAAAAGGCTAAAGTGAATCTGAACGGCTTTACGTGGTTTTGGATAAGCCACATAAAGCCCGAGAGAAATAAAAAAAAGCACTGCAGTCAAATTTAGAAATACGATAGGATCCAAGAAACCGGATGGCATGATCTTATTCGAGATGTAAAGCGTAATAGTAAGACCTTGATCTTACATTCAGGTTCTTACATGTTTGCATATTTGATACGCAACTCTCAATCCATTCGTCCCGCCTAAAAAGTATAATATTTTTAGAGCAAAGACTAAATCCATTGTTTCGGAAGAAGATAAATAAGTCAAAAATTTTACAGGTCGAAATAAAGGTTTCTCGAATGAGGAAAAACTTTTACAATGCACAAACTTCGTAGAACGAACCAAATAGAATGTCTCCGCAAATTTTTAATGAGCAGGTTGAGACAGATCGATCGTAAAATCAAAGGCGGCTTTTTTGTTTTTTGGGGAAATGTCAGGTTTATAAAACCTGACATTTCGTTTCGTATTAACGTTTCTTCTTTTTAACCGGAACTTTTTTCTTTGCAACGGGTTTAGAGACTTTCGAAGCCAAAGAAACCGACTTCTTCGCATGCGCTTTTTTCTTAGGAGCTTGTTTTGCAGATTTGGAAGATCCGGGCTTTGGAGAAGAGGATTGGGAAACGTTCGACGAACCTCGGTCGCCTAAACCTTGTTTTACGGAACCGCTTTCCTGTTTGACCGACTCCACTTTTCTAACGACCGGCTTCGGATCCTTATTCTCCTCGGCGGTGATGAGATCGAACAAACACTCGATTCCCAACGGTCCCATAAACAAATTGAGATGACCCGCTTCGGGAAGTTCCACGTCGTCGAAATGACCCAAGCGAGAATTTTCGGAAGGAAGAATAATCTGATCCTTCTTCGTAAAAACGGATTGCACGTTAGGCAGCTTCTCGAAAACGTCGCCGACTTCCCGAATGAATTTCGAATTCGGCATCATCTGCCAGCAGCAAATGAACATAGGAGCCGCGTACGCGAGATACGTTCCGCGAACGGGAGTTCCGGCGATAAAGATCTTCTTAACGCGGTCTCTTCCTTTATACGTAAGACCTGCGGAAATCAGCCCGCCCATCGAATGAGCTACGATGTAGCAGTCCTTAATGTCCTTTTCGATCAGATAGTTTTCGAGAATCCTGCTTTTGGTTCGAATGTTCCCGACTTGAAACCCGAGAGGAACAACGTAAACAGGATGACCGTTTGCGGAAAGATGTTTGAGCATCGGTTCCCAAGAGAGGGTTCTACCTAAAAACCCCGAAACGAGAACGACCGGACGCTTATCTCCTTCGGGAGAATCTTCCAATTTCGTAAAGATTCCGATGATCGCGTGCCAGAGATAAAGAATCGTATACCATTTTTCCGCTAAGAATTGGAGGAACGGGTTTCGTACGGAGCGATTGTCGGAGACGTATGCGAGATGGTCATTCATGAGGTTACTCCCGGTGGATTCCGGTTTTAGGTATTATTTTCTTCGAGTAACCGCTTGAAAATCAAAAAACGAACGGAAGAATTTTTCCGGGAAGTCGAATGACGGAACGTTCTTCCCGCAAATTCCGTGATTGCGCACAACCGTACATCGTAGATGTACGGTTTTAGTTCGAGCTTATTCTTTCTTGAATTTTAAAGAAGCTGAATTGATGCAATAACGCAGCCCGGTCGGTCTCGGCCCGTCCGGAAATACGTGGCCCAAATGTCCTCCGCATTTCGAACAAAGAACTTCGACTCGCGTCATTCCGTGACTCGTATCCCTTTCCTCTTCGATCGCTCCTTCCTTTGCGGGTTGATAGAAAGAAGGCCAACCGGAACCCGATTCGTATTTCGTTTCTGAGGAAAATAAGACCGCGCCGCAAGCCGCGCAAACATACGTTCCTTTATCGTGATTTTTGTAAAGGGCGCCGGTAAACGCCATCTCGGTTCCCTTCTCTCTGAGAATTCTGTATTCTTCGGGTGTGAGTTCTTTCTTCCATTCCTCTTCGGACTTGTTGACTTCGTATTTCATCTTTCCTCCTTTCTTGTTTTTTGAATCGGAATCGCCGTTCGTATCATGACATCCAGCAAATAGAAACGTAACCGCGATGATGGAGTGTAAAATCTTGTTTCTCATACCGGAAGATTCGTTTCGATTCTTGGACTGGTTACTAAAATGGAAAGGATTCGGAATTCTTGATTCTTCGTAAAGCAGCTTTGAAAAACGATTTTGCGGGACAAGACGTCGATTTGGAAATCGTCTTTGAAGGAATTTTCCGCGAGGCGCGGAGAATTTAAAGAATTCTATATTCTTCCGTGATTTCGCGGAGGGAATCTTCCATTTCCCGAATAAACCGAAGTTCGTGGGTCATTCTCCACATCGTTACGGAACCGTGATACGCCATGAGAATTCTTCTAGCGACGTATTGAATGTCCATGTTTCTTTTGAGTTGACCGGAGCCGATCGCCTTTTGCAGATAATCACCGATCATGCGGGTCCATTTGTTTACGATGTCTTTTAAGAATTCGGTGTATTCCGGATCGGAATCCATAACCTGACTCGCAAATCCGGCAAACGGACAACCAACGAATTCACCGTGACGGATTTGTTTTTCCTTAAGAATCACCCAAGCCCGCAGAAATTCTCCGAGGTCGGGATAACGATCCATCAAACCTTGAAGATCGCTGAGAGTTTTCTCTTCCTGACGCGCGAGATAGGCAAGACCCAATTCTTTTTTGGAAGGATAATGATCGTAAAGACTGGCCGCGACGGAATTCGATTCCTGAATAATCTGTCTCATTCCGGTATTGGAAAATCCCTGTTTGTAAAAAAGAGAAGTTGCCGTGTCTAAAATCCTTTCGCGAACTCCGATTCCGGATTCTTTCTTTTTACGAGGTTGAGTTTTCATGATCGAACGCCGTTTATTCCGATTCCTACAAGTTCATTATCCCACTTGAAAAATCTTCTGTCAATGACTTTGAAAGAATAGGATAAAAAAACAGAACGAACGTTCTGTATTTTTTTGTTTGATCTTATTTTAGCTCGGTCTAAACTAGGGTCAGAATCTTCCCAAAGACAAATGTGAGGGAATACAATTTTCGCTCCATTTCGCAATTTACGGAGGGCCGATATGATCGCGGATGAACTTCAACTCGTGACTCGGGTATCCGATCTGGACACACAAAGACATGTGACCAGCAGGACTTATGAGAATTTCTGCCTCGAAGGCAGATTTCGGACTTTGGAAAAGAACGGTTTTTCCCTCAGGGAGATTCTGTCTCAAGGGATCGCAATCCATCCTTTGGAGTCTCAGATTCGATTCCTTGCGCAGCAGATGGAAGGAGCAAATCTGAGAACGGAAACGAAGGCGTTCCCTTTGAAAGACGGTAGAATTTTTTGGGATCAAAAAGTTTTATCGGACGCGGGTATCACCGCGGCCGAGATCAAAACGCTTACGTTTTCGGAAAAAGGAGGAAGCCCGATCGACCTTCTTCCTTTGGAAAATACGGATATGACCGGCTTCGACCAGTTTCAGGAAATTCCCGATTTTCGGGGAACCTGCAAAACCGTGGACACCGAATTGATCACTCTCTACAGCGAGAGAAACATTTTCGGCGAATACAACCCGGCGTATCTCTGGAGAATCGTCGAGGATTCACGTTGGTTTTTTTCGACCGAAACCGGTTTAACCCTCGATCGTTTCGTGGAAATGGATACCACGATGTTCTTTATGGGCGGCGTTTTTAAATTCTTTCATCCCGTACCCGCGGGAAGAAGAATCAAGGTCAGCACATGGATTCATTCTTTTGAAAAAATCCGGAGCTATATGAGGCATGAAGTTACGGATGCGGAAACCGGTCTGAGATACTTTGCGGTTCAGGACGAACAATTGGTGGTTTCGGTCGCCAAGTCCCGTCCGAAAAAAGCTCCCGAAGAGTTTCAAAGACTCGTAGGCGACTACGTTGAGAATTTTGAATATTCTCAAAAGTGAATATAGGATTTATTAAGAATTTGAAGTCTGGAGAAAGAAAATGAAATTAACGAAACCATTGGCACTTTGTACGCCAAGAAGAACTCCTTTTGCTCAGATCGCGAAAGCTCTGGGACCATACCCTGGACATCACCTGGGGAAAATAGTCGCAGAAGATATTCTCGCTAAAAGCAAATTGAAACCGTCCCAAATCGACGGAGTGGTTGTTGGAGAAGGATTCAGCAACGCGCCTAACTCCGCAAGAGTGATCGCGAACCTCGTCGGAATGAGAGACGAAATCGCTTGTATCACCGTTGCGAACAACTGCGTTTCCGGTATGGAAGCGGTTGCGGAAGCGGCTCGTAGAATCGTTCTCGGTGAAGGAGAATTGTTTCTCGCAATCGGAGAAGAATCTCAAACGTCCATGCCATTTATCGTTAAAAACGCCCGTTTGAACAAAAAAGCGGGATCTCTCGATAAACTCAAAAAACTTCTTCCTGACAACCTTCCCGAAGGCGTCGAGCTCAGAGACACTCTGGAAGACGGACTCGGAGACGGAGAAACTTCGTACGGTATGCAGGTAACTGCCGAGATCGTTGCACAGAACTACGGTCTTTCCCGCGAGATCCAGGATAAACTCGCTTTCGAATCCTTCAAAAGAGCATTAGAAGCTTCTAAAGCCGGAAAATACGCTCCTTACATCATTCCGATGAAAGACGAAGACGGTAACGAACTTGCTATCGACGAAGCGGTCGGTCTTCGCGAAGGTTTGGTCGAAAACCCTACCCGTATGGGACGCGCGATGCTTATGTTCGACAACCCAGGAATGAAGTTCGAAGAATTCAAAACCAAATACGCGAAGGATCTTAAAAAATCCCACGGACCTACGGTTTCCATCTTCAACGCAAGCCCTCGTTCCGATGGAGCTGCGGGTGTGATCGTTACCACCGTTGAAAAAGCGAAAGAACTCGGTCTTACAATCGAAGCGGTCGTAACCGGATGGCACATGAAAGGTGTTCACCCGAACAATATGGGAATCGGGCAAGCTGCGGCTACCGAAGCTTTGTTAAGCGACGTAGGAATCAAGATCCAGGACGTAGACTACGTTGAAATCCACGAGGCGTTCGCCGCGACCGCGGTCGGAGCTCTCGAGCAAATCAAAATGGATACCGGTTGGGATTGGGAAAAATCTTTCGACGCAAAGAAAATCAACCCGAACGGCGGTTCCATCGCGATCGGTCACCCTTTCGGCGCGACCGGAATCCGTCTGATCGCAAACGCGATCATGGACTTGAAAGAGGATTCTTCCGCTAACAAGGTCGTGATCACAGCGTGCGCGCACGGCGGGATCGCGGGGTCCATGTTGATCGAAAGATACAAAGGCTGATCGGAACTTTAGATTTTTCTAAAATACGATCGGCTGAGGACGCGGCTGTAATAAGCGTTCTCACGATTTCTAGAAAATCTCCATTCTTTCAAAGGAAGAATAGAGAATCAAAAAAGCCCCGAACGATTCGGGGCTTTTTTATTTAGTAGCGATGAGATTCAATTTCCAGAATGACATTGTTTCATCCGATCGGAGAATCTTTATCGCGATATTATCGCAGAACGAAGAAGAAAACGGTTTCGTTTTTCTTTGCTTTAAAAATAAAAATTCTAAGGGAAACCCGCTTAGGAAGTCTGCGGCCTTAAAATCTTAAAGACGCAGACTTTTATAAAAGAATTTACGAACGATATTCATTCGAAATGTGTTTGTTCCAACAAGACAACCCGGTTAAAAAGCTTGTCGATCGCGGACTTATTGTTCTACGCAGAGTAGTTTTTTGGTTCCGCTGCAGTTCGGAATACTATCCGCCTTCAATTGTGCAAAAGCGGCGGAACTCGCGAGACCGGTATTTCCATTATTAACACCCGATGTATCAGTCCATGCCATTCCACCTGTAATACACGCATTTGCGATAGACCAATCGGTTGCAGAATTTGCTACAAAGCCCGACCAAAAAGCATCCGCAGCAGCCTGCACGGGATTTGTAATCGAAGTTATCAAACCATTTGCGTCTGTAGTAAACACCTTGGTTGTTTGATCGATGCGATAATAATCCTTATTCGCTTGTAAGATCCAATTTTTAGCGCCGGTTGTAGGATTACTTGGACAAACGGCGCCGTCGTTGATGCAAGCGTATCTGCGTCCGCTGGCACCGGAATCCCCCGTAATAAAAGCCTTATAGGTTCCGGTGGAAGGTTTATTCGCATCGCTCGCGCACTTTGCGTCGGCTCCGTTGATTCCGCCGAGATTTCCATTGTAAGAACTCGATGTAACAAAGACTCTTAAATTACCGCTTCCGCTACTCGACGAATTAGGATTTGCAGCCGCCGCGGCTGCGATTAAAGCAATCGCCGGATCTTCGTTTGTATTCTCCGGAGGCTTGCATTGAACTGTCAAAGACAGTATAACAAGGGTTATAGATAAATACGTTAGATGCGACTTCACAATTGATTTCATACGCAAACAAATGCAAAAAACGAAAAAGGAGTCAAACCAAAATATAATCAAACAATAAATATTTATAAACCGCCTTAAAATTTAATCCGAAGGGAAGCCTTGTATTGTTTTTTCATGCATTGTAACAGTTCCAACAAAATGCTCGTATCCGATGGGTTTTACTGAAACTGCGGGAACTCATACCCATAGCGATCCTTCTCTTCCACCAAACTGTCAGTAGGTCATAGATTCCGAGAATAAAACGATTCCATCTCGACATCGCGATTCTCTCTTTCGGAATGAACGTTTGCAGGTCAGCCCTTTTTCTACTTGCCTAATCCAAAGACACAAGAATCGTATTGGCCATGCAAAACATATTGCTCCAACCGGAAAAAGGGATCTTCTTAGATTCCGTAACCTCGACCAACTCGGTGATCAAAAGCAAGGAGTTCCCGCACGGAACCTGGATTGTCGCCGAAGAACAAACCGCAGGACGAGGAAGAAAAGACCGCAAGTGGGAAGTCTTCGGCGAAGAATCCCTGATTTTTTCCGGAAAAATCGGTCTGGAGAATTTCGACGGGGGTCCGGGACTTTCTCTTTTTATTGGCACCGCGCTCTGCAAAGCGATTCTTTCCGTTTACCCCGAACTCGCTCGGGACATCAAAATCAAATGGCCGAACGATTTATATCGAGGCAGTAAAAAGGTTGCAGGAATTCTAATAGAGTCCGAGGTCGAAGGTTCGTCCGTAACGTTGATCGTAGGAATCGGAGTGAATCTGTTCGGCAAAAACGAAACAATTCCTTCGCATCTGAGCGATGCCGGCTTCTTAAACACGAACCCGGATCGCGCCGGCAAAAAAAGCGAGATCTTGGAAAAGCTGATTCCGTTTTTAAACGAAGCGATCCTTCTTTGGAAGGATTCCGAAGGAAGAAAAAAAGAACTCATTTTGTTAAACGAACTCCTTTTATGGAAGGGACAATCCGTTAGTTATACCGAAAACGGAAGTTTACAAACGGGAATCCTCGAAGGATTGAACGAAAACGGTTCGTTAATCCTGAAAACTCCTTCCGGAACCAGGCTGGATTTCATTGACAGTCCGGAGGACTTCCATTCTCTAAACTAAAATGCTCTTAGTAGTCGACGTAGGCAATACGAACACGGTCTTCGGAATTTTTGAAAACGGAAAGACCGCTCCCCTCTTTCACAAACGAACCGTAACCCGCAAAGACCGAACATCCGACGAACTCGGATTGTTCTTTCGCGGGTTTTTGCGCGAATTTAAAATCGAAAACGAAGCGATCACGGGCGGAATCTACTCCAGCGTGGTACCTACGCTCAACCCGATCTTGGAAAGAATGTTCCATGATTGGTTTAAAATCGAAGCGGTCCGAGTTCATTATCAGATGAAACTCCCGTTTTCGATTTCTTATCCGAGACCTTATGAAATCGGCGCCGATCGTCTTGTAAACGCAGCCGCCTGCGTCGTCGATTCGCCGGGTAAATCCATCATCATCGATTTGGGAACCGCGACCACATTCTGCGTCGTCGACGACAAACCCGAATATCTCGGCGGAGTGATCGCTCCCGGACTGAAAGTTTCGATGGACGCTCTGACAAGAAACACATCGCAGCTTCCTCCGATCGTATTTCAGTCACCCGATAAGATCTTAGGGGATTCTACGATCGAGTCGATTCAATCCGGATTCTTTTTCGGTTGGATCGGTTTGTTGGAAGGAATCATACGCGAGATCAAAAAGGAAAAAGGTCAGGATTATCGCGTGATCGGAACCGGCGGTCTTGTCACAGTAATCGACGCAGCCCATCCGGGCATCTTCGATCAGATCGATCCTCTTTTGACCTTGCGCGGACTTCAGATTTTACATCATATGAATTCTTAGTCGGAAGCGATTTTAGTCGCGGTTCAACTTCGGCTTTATCCGGTTTCCGTTTTTAAGGGGAGAATGGAAAACAATGTTCGATTTTTTGAAACGCCGACCCCCTTCCGTACCGATTAAGGATTCGGTTTTTTTATCACAAGAATCTAAATTAGAAAAATGTAAAATAACTTTGAAGAAGCGGCCGGAGACCGTTTTTGTCGTTTGGTTCGAAGAAACCTTCCGCCGATTTCAAGAGGCTCTCGAATTGGGAAACGGTTCCTCTCGGCTTTTATACGCATGGGAACTGGAAACTACGGATCTTTTGGAAAAACATCCGATCTTTGTAGAACACCATCCGCTTCGAAAAACCGAACAACAGGTTTTTCTAAAACTGCAACTGAAGGAAGCGACCGTTTTCTCCTCCTTGGACGAACCGATTTTTTTAAAATTCGGCGGAGAGAATATCGCAAAGCTGATGCAAAATTTAGGCGTAAACAAACAAGCGATCGAACATTCGATGATCGCTGCTTCGATCCGAAGAATGCAGGAAAAGATCGAAAAGAAAATCACAATGGAACACAGAATGCGCTCCTCGCAAGAGGATTGGTTTTTGGCGAACCTCGGATCGAATCATTAAGAAAAACGAATATTTCTTTCGGATAATCCGATCCGGAAAGGATCAGAAAATCGATCCAAAGCGAAACTCAGATCGCCTTCTTTTCCTTGAGCCAAGAAAGAATTTCGCGATCGAAATTTTCCGGTTCTTCCAACGGAGGCGTATGTCCGCTCCTCTCGAAATATTGAACCTTTAAATCCTGAAACAGCGGAAGAACCGGATCCCAAGTGGAGGCGGGAGGCATGAGGTAATCGTATCTTCCGAGGCCGAGATAAACGGGAATTTTCAGCGATCGCACCGCAGGCTTGACATCTATGTCGCGGAATACTTCTCCCCATAAGTGATCGAAGATCGGAGTGTTTACCGGTATGTCCGCCCAAAGCCAGGAAGAATCGTATTTAAAATCGTACCAGCTCCTCGCACCCGCGTACACATTAAACAATTTGAATGCATTTTGCGGATCTTTGGAGATCGCTTCCCCTAATTCGGACATTCGTTCGGCAAAATATTCCTTTCGTTCGGTTGTCGCATTCTCCTGAAAATACGATTCGATGAGCTCGTGACTTTTTTGGGAAAGATCCGGGGTCATACAGAGCAAAATCAGGTGAGAAACGTTCTCCGGATATTTTTTCGCGTATTCAAGAGCCATATATCCGTGACCGGAATGCCCGACCAAAACGATTTGCTCCAACCCGAGCCGATTTCGGACGAGTTCGATATCTTCGAGTATAACATCTAAGGAGAAATCGCTTTTGTTCGTAGACGCAGGTCCCTCCGCATATCCTCGATGGTCCGCAAAAATCATTCGGCAATGGTTACGAATGTTTTGGGAAAAACTTCGATCGTAATAGGTAGCGCTTCCGATCACGAAAACATCCGGTCCTTCTCCATCCGAAACGTATTTCAATTTCCATTCTTTTGATTGAATCATGCCTTCGATTCTGTTTTTTCCCATAACTCTTCCTTTAAACCGATTCGGATGTACCAATGTTTTGAATCAACCGCGTCTGAAAACCGGAAAAGCGAATTGACATTCGAAGTTTTGGGCCGAGAATTTCAGTCAGTTCGATCTAGGAGCAACGTTTATGAGAATTCTTTTTATCCTTCTACTCAGCTTCTCAGTGAGCGGAACTTTAATCGCAAAGGAGAAAACGATTATTAAAACGAAAAACAAAATTCCGAACCGCCTTATCGACTACAAAACGTTTCAAAAAACCGTAAATTCCTCTTCGGAAGAAAGAGAGGCCAAACGTCTTACGGAGGAAGAATTCCTTCGTATGATCGAAAAAGAAGACGTGATACTTTTGGATGCACGCAGCGAATCCCGTTACAAACTCAGACATATCCGCGGCGCGATCAGTCTGCCGTTCACCGAGTTCACCAAAGAATCCTTGGCTCAAGTAATCCCGAAATTAGATTCAAAAATTCTAATTTACTGTAACAATAACTTCATGGGAAGCCCGCAGGCGTTTGCCGCAAAAGCTCCGGCGGCTTCTTTGAATCTTTCGACATTCGTTTCTCTGAAAGCGTACGGTTATACGAATATCTACGAACTCGGTCCTCTTTTGGACATTCAAACGACAAAACTTCCGTTCGAAGGAAGCGAGGTGGAATGAGGCAAGGAGAAAATGCGATCCTGATTGTCGGAGGTACAACAACGTAGGTTCGATTTTTTTGATTTACGGAAATTCGTTTTTCTGCTAATGGAAATTTCCCGAGCTTTCCCACCGCCGCTCCCCACCTCCCTAAACAAGGGTGGGGCTTGCATGTTTCACAGAATGATTGTCGGAACTACGACAATTCTTCCGGTTGGAACCGTCCCCCTCCCTAAACCTTAAAACGCGCGTCCAACAACGGACTCGAACTCATCGAAAGGCCGACGTAAGCCGCGGCCACCGCATCCCAGGAATCATCGTGTCCTTTCAGCAATTCGACGTTGAGCAGCAGCTTTAAAGCCTGGCGAATCTGTTTTTTATCGGCGGTTCCGCTTCCCGTAGTCCCTTTTTTGATCTGAGAAACGGTAGGTTCTAAAATTGGAATATTCTTTTCCGCTAATGTAACCAAAAGAACGCCCCTCGATTCGAACACACGCGAAGCGGTCTTCTTATTCTTCGCAAAAAACATCTCTTCGACGGATGCAAGCGAAGGCTGGAATTCCTCCAACACTTCTGACAAACCGCTTCTCAAAAGAAGAAGATTATCGGGACTAGGTGTTCCGGAGGGAACTTCAACGGTCCCGTACGTAAGGATTCGGATCTTGGAACCGTTCTTTTCCAGAACCGCATAACCGGCTCTATGCGAACCCGGGTCGATTCCGATAATTCTCAAGTTAAACGTTCCCGATTGAATGAAAAAAAGATAGGAAGGGAGAATCCGAATCTCCCTTCGTTGCAAAAGAGAGATCGGATACGAGGAATTTCAAGAAGTCACTCAAATTCTTTTTCGAGCGAAGCGGCCAACTCGAAGTTGGATGTCACCGAGGTCACGTCGTCGTGGCCGTCCAGCTGATCGATCAACTTCATCACTTTCTCGGCGACCTCTTTGTCCGCGATTTCGGAACTGACCAAAGCGATATAACGGATTTCCGATTCCTCCGCTTTCAATCCCTTCTCGTTTAACGCGTGTAATACGGCCTCGTAATCGTCCGGATTCGTAATCACTCGGAACACTTCCCCTTCGTTGATTACGTCTTCCGCTCCGGCTCCGACCGCGAGATCGACGAGTTCGTCTTCTCCGATTTGAGCGGATTCAAGTACGATCACTCCTTTTCTTTCAAAAAGCCGGCTTACGGAGCCGGAGGTTGCAAGGGAACCTCCGAGTTTCGTAAGAATACTTTTTATTTCCGGAGTCGTTCTGGATTTTTTATCGGTGACCGCGGAAACCATGATCGCAATTCCACCCGGTCCGAAACATTCATAGAGACACTCTTCGTAAGTGACTCCTTCCAAATCTCCCGTTCCTTTTTTAACCGCCCTTTCTATGTTGTCTTTGGGCATGTTGACTGACTTGGCTTTCAGTATCGCAAGTCTGAGTCTCGGATTTCCTTCCGGATCTCCTCCCCCCATCTTTGCGGCTACCGTGATTTCTTTTCCCACTCTTGTAAAAATGGCTCCGCGTTTGGAATCGATCGCGTCTTTCTTACGTTTGATCGTAGCCCATTTCGAATGTCCGGACATGATTGCTATCCCCTATGATCGCTTTTATGACGTTTTAAATGATACATTCCAGAAATCAAAAAAAAGGCATTCTGTCCATCCTTTTCAGCGGGAGAATTCTCCCTGATCGGAAAATCCTAGAACTTGATCTGCATTCCGATACTGATCAAAGGATAATACTTCACCTTTCCGCCGATCACTGTCGATTCGATGTAATTGGCGTTATACACCGGATTCGGATTACTCGGCGTGGTAATTCCCGTCAACGGATTGGTCACCGCATCCCTTGAATAAGGACCGAAATTATTAAACGACTGACTGATCTGATTTCTATTACCGAAGAAGTTGATAAACTCGATATACGTGTTCACGTAACCCCATTGATAATTCATAAAACGATCGATGCGGATATCGAGTTGATGAAAGTCGGGCCATCTTCCGGAATTATAATATTCGGAATACGTTGGATTGTAGAGATTGATTCCCGTAGAAGCGATCGCGGAAGCTTTGGACGAACCCACGATCGGAGTGATCGGAACGTTCGTAAGATACGTGTATTTACCGCCCACTTGCCAGCTCTGACCGAACTTCCAAGCCAATACGATGTTGAGAATGTGGGTTCGATCATAATCGTATAACTGCAGTTTGTCGTTGTCCACGAGGAGTTCGAACTTTCCGTCGTCGTAGTAGTTGAGATAATTTCCGCCCTCGTGCAGCTGGTATTGAAGTCTTCGATTTCGGTTGTCGCGGGTTCTTTGCTTTTCCTCGTCGTCCGTAAGTTGAGGTTGATGATTGTTCCGCTTGGATACGGAATTCGTATAAGAAATCCATCCGAAAAATCTACGCGCGGAATTGTGATTCGCTTTGAAAAAAATCTCCACCCCTCTCGAGTAACCGTCTCTTGAATTCGAATAATTCATGTTTCGCACGAGAAACGGATTTTTTTGAACGTCGTCCGGATGATTTACGATATCCCGTTTTTCGTTGTTCGGATGATAAGGATCTTGAACATACGTATCGGGCGTGACCAGATTCGAATACTGGTTGTGAAACCCTTCGACCTTGATGATATAATCGCCGGTCACCCTTTGTTCGATTCCAACGGAAGAATGAATCGAATGTTCCATCTTTAGATTCGGATTTCCCGATCTCGAAGAGAACTGTTCGATCTGCAAAGGCGCATTAAAATGTTCGCCGGTTCCCGCTAAGAATTTCGTTCCCGTCTTGAGAATTTCGTATTCCGCTCTTCCTCGAAACGCGTCCCGTTTTTCGTGAACCTTATCGTAGTAGTCGTGTCGATAACCGGGAAGAATGCTGAATCCTCCGAGTTTGAATTCGAGTTCGGCAAAACCCGAGATTTCTCTCGTGTGAATGTGATCTCCTTCGATCAAAGCGCGGAACTGACGATTGGAATCCAAAAGACTGTTGAAGAAATCGAGAAAGGTGGAATTGGAAGACTTAATATCCTCGCCTTGGAGTTGAATCGTTTTCTCGCGGAGTTGACCGCCGAATCGGAACGTTAGATACCTTTCGATCAGATTGATTCTCGTATTATTTTCCAAAAAGTTAATATTCTGAGTGGTGACATTTTGAAGACCGAAGATCAGCTCCGCCGTCAACGGGTTGTTGAAGTTTACTTCGAAATTCTCGCGGAAATAATTGTTCGAAATGGAGAAGGAACTTTCAAACCAGGATTTATTGTTGTACGTATAACGAAACCCGCTCGTTCGAAACAATCGTTCCAAACCGACGGGAGGCCTGCCCGAAGCGGCTTCCTGCAATGCGGAGATTCCTAAGAATTCTTTTTTGCTGTTTTCGAAATCGTCCTGAGCCTTCGTGTATTTCTGTTTATCCTTTGCGCCGAACAACAACACGTTGAACGTATGATTCGCGCCCGACTTCCAATTGAACTTAGCTTGATAGTCTTCGTAGTCCGCGTATTTCGCGTCGGGAGGAATTCCGTCCGGATATAATTTCAGCAAAGTGAAGTTCGGATACGACTTTCTCGCGGAAACGATCGCGTAGATGTTTTCGGAAATTTTATTCTGATGATAAACGTCCGAAAGAAACGTGTTCAAGTTTACGATCGAAAACGTTTTCGCGACGGCGTCCGGCGTTCGAATATCGATGATTCCTCCCGTCGCAAAACCAAATTGAACCGGAAACGCGCCCGAATAAATGTTAAACGACTTGATGAGATTATTGTTCAGAACCGAGGATTGATCTCCGAGGTGATACGGATACGACATCGGAAAGCCGTCGAGATAATAACCGTTCGCGAGAGTTCCTCCCCCGCGCATCACCAAAAACCCCCGCTCGCTGTTCGAATACGGATTCGAATTTCCCACGCTGTTCACCAAATTGTTAAACGAAGAAGACGAAAGTCCGATCGGAGGAACCGCCGCGATTCCGGGTAACGTCTGTATCGCCTTGAGCGCGTCGTTCTGCGCGCCCGGCAATCTTCGGATCTCTTCCTGTTGCAGAGTATAACGCGAGAGGGATTCGAGATCGCGGTCTCCGTAGACGTTGATTTCTCCCGCAACGGGCTTGCGGATAAAAAGAAATTTCTTTTGACCGTCGTGTTCGATCGTAACGGACTTTTTAAACACCTTTTCGGAGGTCATGATTCTCAGGCCGTATGTTCCCGGCGCGGGAAACGTAACCTTGACCGAACCTTCTCCGTTTGTGATGAGATACTTTCCGATTTCCTGAAATACGATCGGAGTGTTTGAGACCGCGTTATTCCCCGTTTCGTCCATGACGACGATTTCCGCTTGAACGGGTTTCTGCGCGAACAAAGGACCGGATAAGAACACGATCGATATGTAAAGGAAAACACGAAAGGGGTTACGCAGGAAACAAGGAAGAATGAAAAGGCCGGAACGTACGAATTCGGACGAAACGCCGTCTTTGAAAAGACATTTCCTTTTTTGTAATAATCGTGCGAATTCTATCATTACTATCCCGGATTTTTCAAAAAATAGAATTCGATTTGTTTTTCAATCCATAATTCTTTCCCAAAACGTGTTCTTCGGCACGATCTCGCCCGTCTCCGGAAAAGGAAAAAGTCCCGTTTTTCCTTTCTCAAAAAAGAATTCCGATTTTAGTTTGACGTCTAATTATAAATAGTTTTATATAAAACTTTATATGAACCACCAAATCAAATTCTTTCGTTTTTGGAAAGCGTTCCTCTACCAACTCAAGATCTTTTTGCGTTGGCCGGTTTATTGGAGATGCGGAGGAAGAATTCTTCTTATGACGGACGACATGAGAGAGATGAAAGTAAAACTGCCGCTCAATCGGAAAACGAAAGGATTGATGGGCACTCACTTCGGGGGTTCTTTGTATGCGTTCGTGGATCCGATTCCTCTTTTGATGCTGAAGGAAAATTTAGGAGACAATTATCTTTTGTGGGACGTTCAAGGTTCGATCCAATATCTCAAAGCGACTTCCAACGACGTCTTCGCTGAATTCAAAATTCTCCCGGAGGATTTAATCCGAATTCGGGAAGAATGCGATCGCAAAAAGAAAACGTTCTTTAAAGTGGAAATCCCGATATTAGAACAATCCGGAGAATTGATCGCCAAAACGGACAAAACGATTTACATCCGAAGAAAGCCCGGCCTTTCCCTAAAAAGAAACGCCGACCTTAGCACCATCGAAACTTAATAAATTTTGAATATTCAAAATGAACAAAATACAATCGCGTCTTGTCCTCCGAAACAAACCGCGAAGGTCAATCCGTCCGATTCCTATCGAATTCCGTTTTCCAATAGACCGCGCCGAAAACCGCAAAACCGATCAGACAACAAGAGCCCTGCCAAAACCGCAATAGAAAGAAATATCCCAAGGAAAACATTCCGAAAAACAAGGCGACGGTTCCCAAAAACCAAAGCGCGATTCTTCTTCGAAAATCCTGGAGTCTTTCTTTGCTTTCGCCGCCTTTCCAAAATCCGAACGGGTTGACCCTTTGTACAAACGCGTCTAACGTTGCCTGCGGAACCGGCGGAGTCAAAAGAGTCACCGTAATGGAAACGATCACCGAACCGGTCGCAACCCAGAACAGAAGATATTCCGATCGAACCTCGGGAAACGCAGGATACAAAATCATGGACAAAACAAGAGCGGTGATCATTCCGGAAAGTTCCGTCCAAGCGTTCGTTCTCCACCAAACCCATCTTAAAATCTGGGGCAAACCCATACCCGATGCGAACGCCAGCAAAAACTTCCACGCGCTCGCGATCGATTGGATTTGAGTCGCGACCAAAATCGCGATGATCGACATCAACACGACCGCGATTCGACTGACTCTCACCAAAGTCTTATCGCTTGCGGTCGGGTGAACGAATCTCATATAAAAATCGTTTACCAGATAACTCGCGCCCCAGTTGATATGCGTGTCCGCCGTGGACATGAATGCAGCCATCAAACTCGCGAACACGATCCCCAAAACCCCGCTGGGCAAAAGGAGCTTCATCAGAACAGGATAACCCATCTCGCGGTCCCCGCCCACGATCTGTCCTTCGGGAAAATATCGAGTCGGATCGTGCAAAGGAAAGACGACTAACGTGACAAGCGCGGTCAAAACCCAGGGCCAGGTTCTCACCATAAAATTGGCGACATTGAACCAAAGAGAACCTTTCTCCGCTTCCTTCGGATTTTTTGCGGTGTGGATTCTCTGCGCTAAATAACCGGAGCCGTCCGAATAGTACTGCGCCCACCACTGAACCGAAACGAAGATTAGAAAAACCGTAAACGGAAGAGAAGCGTCCTGAAAGTCCGGCCAAAAACTCAGGATGGATTTGTGTTTATCGGGATAGACCTCCTCCATCTTTGTAAGAAGACCGGAAATCCCTCCCTGACTCGAAACCGCATACACCGCGAACAAAATCGCGCCGCCCATTCCCAAAGCGAACTGAACGAGATCGGTCAGGATCACGCCTTGGATTCCTCCCATACTGCTGTAAACGATCACGACCAAAAATAAAATGAGAACTGTGATCGTATTATTCAAAGAATCGAATATTAGAAAAGAAGGCCATAAACTTTGAACGAGCGCGAATCCGTCCGCGCCGATCAGATCCTTCCAATCCAAAAAGGGACCGGTGATCTTCGACATCGCCTTAAACACCCATCCGAGTACAATCGAATTTACTAATATACTCAGGTAGAACGCTTTGACCATCCGAAGGATCATGGCGGGTTTTCCGCCGTAACGGAGTTCGACGAACTCTACGTCGGTGAGAACTTCCATCCTTCTCCATTTGCCCGCGAAAAAAACGGTCATCGCCATATAACCGATCGCCCAGCTCCACCAAAACCAGTTGGCCGATATTCCGTCGGCGGCCACAAAACCTGTGATCACGAGCGGAGTATCCGCCGCAAACGTTGTCGCGACCATCGACGTTCCGAGCCACCACCACGGAAGTTTCCGATCGGCTACGAAATACGAAACGAGACTTTTCCCCGCTTTGGGAGAAAGCAGAACGCCCGCGCCGAACGCAAAGATAAGATAGATGGATAGGATGGACCAATCGAGGATGCTGAACATAGTTTCTTCTTTCGTCAGTTTTAAAGCCTTTCCTAAGAACGAAACCCTCTTTCCAAAATCGGAGAATCAAAATCGAATTCTCTTGATCCCCCGCCCTGAAAGAAAATCATGACTGTTAAGGTTATGGCAAATATCATCGTTCAAAAATACGGCGGAACTTCCGTGGGAACCCCGGAAAGAATCCAGAACGTTGCAAAAAGAATCAAGTCTTACCACGACAAAGGACAACAGGTCGCAGTCGTGGTTTCCGCGATGGGACATACCACGGACGAACTCGTGGACCTCGCCGCAAAAATTTCAACGAATCCTCCGAAACGGGAAATGGATATGCTCCTCTCAACGGGCGAGCAAATTTCCACGGCGCTTCTCGCCATGGCTCTTTGGGAAATCGGAGTTCCCGCGACTTCGTTTACGGGCTCTCAAATCAAACTTCTTACCGATGGAAATTTCTCGAACGCAAAGATCAAAGAAATCGATCGATCCAAAATCGATAACGCATTCAAAGAAGGCAAGGTCGTCATCATCGCGGGATTTCAAGGAATCGACGCGGACGAAAACATCACCACTCTGGGAAGAGGCGGTTCCGACACTTCCGCGGTTGCGGTCGCAGCGGTTCTCGGCGCGAAAGAATGCGAAATTTATACGGACGTCGACGGAGTTTATACCGCCGATCCGAGAGTCGTACCGAACGCAAAAAAACATACGCAGATCACTTACGAAGAGATGCTCGAACTTGCAAGTTTAGGCGCGGGTGTTCTTCATTCCAGAAGCGTGGAGCTGGGAATGAACTACGACGTGGTAATTCACGTCCGCTCCAGCTTCAACGAAAACCAAGGAACTCTCGTAGTAAGCGAGGATAAGATTATGGAAAAATTAAAAGTCAGCGGAGTCACCGCTAAAAGCGATCAAGCAAGAATCACAATCGCGGGGGTTCCCGACAAACCGGGATTAGCCGCGGGACTTTTCGGGGAACTCAGTTCCAAACACATTCTCGTGGACATGATCGTCCAATCTTCTCCGCATAACGGAATCAATACGATCTCCTTTACGATTCCGAAAAAGGACGTTCTCGAAGCGAAGCCGATCCTTCAGGGGTTTTCAAAGTCGCATAACGCGAAAGAACCGGAAATCAACGAAAGTATTGCGATCGTTTCCGCGGTCGGAGTCGGAATGAAATCCCACGTGGGAGTCGCGGCGGGGATGTTTAAAGCGCTCGCGGACAACGGAATCAACATCGAAATGATTTCCACGTCCGAGATCAAAATTTCCTGTGTGATCCCGGAAGATCAGGCGAAAGTAGCGATCAACAAAATTCACGACGTATTCGGTCTTTCGGCATAACCTCGCAATCGATAGAAAGCGAGGCTTGAGTTTTTCTCACTGATTTTTCGAGTGTTCCGACAAGAATGAGATTTTTACTTGCAAAAAGTATGATTTTCTGATAGAGAAAAGTTTACCGAGTCTTCCCACAAACCCACCTCCTCCACCCGAAACGCGGGCGGGGTTCGAAAAATTTCACGGCAGAACCGTCGTACCTCCTACAAATTATCTTTCAATTCAGGGTTTGTGGATAAGGTTACGGTAGAAAGCGAGGTTTGAATTTCGCGATTCTCTTCGTCCGCCGCAATCAGTCTTCTTTTTTCGACTGAAACACGGCGAGCAGTTGTAGAAAAACGAAAATCCAGTGCATAGCCGTCGTCGCGTAGCCCATAGGAAGACTATTGACCGCGATAAAAATTCCCCACATGAGAATATTAGCGGTTCCTAATAAAGCATGAATCGCGACGGCGGTGACATGCCAATATCGTTTCGGTTCCTTTCCGGCGCGGAAAAGAAGAACCCCGAGTATAAAAGCGAGTCCGTGCGCTTCGAACGCTCCGATTCCGATAAATTCCTGACCTTCTAAAAGAAAACGGGCGGGACCCTTTCCGAAAAAAATTCCGAGAACGTCCAAGATGATAAAACCGCCTAGAGACGCGATCATGAGCATCACGCCGTTGATCCGCAATAGGAATACACGCGCAGAAAGCGACATGGTTAAAACCTCCAAAATTTTTTGGAAGGGAACTGGAAAAATCTATCTTTGTGAAAAAAAGAAAACAGTGATAAACCTTTCACTCTAAAATCGAACAAACTCTATCACCGCTTCCCTTTGCTTCTAACGTATCAAAGAATTCGGATCGGACAAGTGAATATCACGAAACGATCGGTGAGTGCCGCTTTTTATTCTCCCGAATTTCTAACTTTCGTGTGAGTTTTGAAAATATGATTTTCAACTTTCCGCCGCCGCAAGATACGTCCTAACTTTCACTCCGGGGAGAAACGAGGTCTATGCGACATAGAAGCCTAAACCGTTCTCTTTACATAAAAACGAATGAATTTTTTATAAGTTAGGAATATTTTGCTCGAACGATTCGTCCCATCCTCTTTTAATCATCTTTTTCTATTTCTCGAGTAACGCTCTCGGAGTTTATACAATGAGCATTCGGTTTCGTATTTCTCTCTATCTTTCCATCGTTTTATTTATCGGCTTCAGCATTCTCGCCGGGATCAACTCATACAGCGCTTATCAGAATCTCAAAAAAGAAGTCATCAACAGCTCGGAGGTCGCGGCGGAGCGCTGGACATTCGAAGTAAAAGACCACTTGGATACGACGATGGCTTTGATCCGAGGCTTCCGCTTCCCACTTATGTTTGCCTCGCCCGATAGAACCGAAGTGATCACTTCCCTTCGGGAAATATTAAAGCGAAATGATAATTTATACGGTGCGAGCGTCGCCTACGAACCCAACGCATACGACGGAAAGGACGCTCAGTTCGTCAATGCGGTCGGACACGATTCCACGGGAAGATTCGTCCCGTATCTTCACAGAGGAAAAACGAACGACGACATCGTTCTCGAACCCTGCAAGTTCTACGATAGCGCCGGTCCGGAAGGCGATTGGTATCAGATTCCAAAAAAGCTAAACGCCCCTTTCGTGACCGATCCGTATTATTACGAAGTCGAAGGCAAGATCAGCATTCTCATGATCTCCCTCACGGTTCCGATCAGCGTGGAGAACCGTTATTACGGGATGGCCGGAATCGATTACCAATTGGAGGAATTACAGAGGCTCATCGGAAATACGAAGCCGTTCCGCGATCAAGGATATGTCGCTCTTATTTCGCCTAAGGGGATTTATGCGGTCAACGGAATCGATCCGAGTCTTGTGGGAAAGACGATTCCCGATAAAGAAGACTTGGAAACGTATCTGAAATCAAACAAAGAAGGAAAGAACTTCAGCGCGTCTTCGAAGGGATACACCCATTACTACTTTCCGTTTCACGTCGGTAAGGATGAAAACTATTGGGTGATGCAGGTCAGCGTTCCCGATTCGATCTATACGAAAGAAGTCTTGAGCATTCTATTCAAAAGTTTCTTAACCGCGATTTTGATTTTGATTTCGGTTTTGATTTGCCTCAGTTTCATATTCCAAAAATTGATTACGTCCGGTCTGTTGAAAGCCATCGGCTTTTCGGAAGAAATCGCAAAAGGAAATCTCGTCGCGGAAAAAACCTATCAACGTCAGGACGAAATCGGCATTCTTCTAGATTCCATGAACGTGATGCGGGAAAATCTTCTCAAGGTCGTGCGTGAGATCGGAGGATCGGCTAACGTGCTCAAAGGAACTTCCGAAAAGATGGCGGATTCTTCCAGAAATTTTTCTGATGTCGCACAAACACAAGCCTCCGCAGCGGAAGAATCTTCGGCGGCAGTAGAAGAACTCGCAGCCTCCGCTCAAAACGTAGGTAAGTCCATGGAAAAAGCGGTTTCCAGTATGAAAGAGATCGACGGGAACGTGGATCGTCTCAAAGAACAAATCGTTAACATCAATCGGGAAATGCAGGACTTGGTACGCTTAGCCGCCGAGTCCAAAGAACAAGGAGTCACGGGGGAGAATGCAATGGTCGCCTCTACCAGCGCAATGGCCGCGATCGGTGACAGCGCTTCCCGAATCACAGAAATTCTTTCCATCATCACTGAAATCTCGGAAAAAACAAATCTTCTCGCATTGAACGCCGCCATCGAAGCCGCAAGAGCAGGAGAAGCGGGAAAAGGATTTGCGGTCGTCGCCGAAGAGATCGGAAAACTCGCTTCCCAAACTTCCACAAGTGTTCAAGAAATCGGGGCGCTTGTAAACTCAACGAACAATGCCGTATTAAACGGAAATACGAAAGTTTCCGAAGCTTCCAACGTCTTGAAAAAACTCAGAGAACAGGTAGAAGAATTCGATCGTTACGCGAAGAACGTTCTCACTTCCGTGAAAACCCAGGAAGAGAATACGAAGGAAATCTCGCAGAGTGCGAACGAACTCATGACGTTCAGCTTGCAGATCGAAGAAGCCGTCCTCGAACAAAAACGTGCAACGGACGAAATCACGAAAACGATCGTGAGCATATCCGATGGAACACAGGAAATCGCGGCCGGAGCGGACGATCTTACCTCATTCTCCGCCGAAATGCACGGACAAGCGGAACAATTAGGACAACTCATCGGCAAGTTTCAAACAACGGATTCGGAATAGGAGCAAACAACATGAGCATTCGCACTCGAATTTCTTTATATCTCGCAATCGTTCTGTTTATCGGTTTTTCCGTTCTTGCGGTCATCAACTCGATCAGCTCGTACCAAAATCTGAAAGAAGAAGTAGAAGGAAGCTCCAAGCTGACAGCCGAACGCTGGTCCCTCGAAGTGAAGGACATTCTCGATTCGACGATGTTCTATGTAAGAGGATTTCGTTCTCCTTTGATGTTCACTTCTCCTCCGAGAGGAGCGATCATAGACTCGATGAAGGAAGTATTAAACCGAAATGCGAACTTCTATGGAATTTGGCTCGTGTATGAACCGAACGCATACGAAGGTCAAGACGCCAAGTTCGCGAATACTCCCGGTCACGACTCGACGGGAAGATTTGTTCCTTACGTTCATCAAACGAAAGAAAAGAATAAACTCGCTTTGGAAGCGGGTGTCGGTTACGAAAATACGGACGGCACAGGAGACTTCTATCAAATTCCGAAAAAGAAAAACGCATATCTCGTGACCGATCCGTACTCGTATACGGTCGTAGGCGGAGAACAGATTTTGATGATTTCCGTCGTAGCGCCGATCAGCGTGGAAGGAACATTCCGAGGAGCGTGCGGGATCGATCTTACGATCGCGGATCTCCAAAAGAAATTCGGAGACGTAAAACCCTTTCGCCAACAAGGATACGTAACGTTGCTTTCGCCTAAGGGGATTTATGCGGTCAACGGAATCGATCCGAGTCTTGTGGGAAAGACGATTCCCGATAAAGAAGACTTGGAAACGTATCTGAAATCAAACAAAGAAGGAAAGAACTTCAGCGCGTCTTCGAAGGGATACACCCATTACTACTTTCCGTTTCACGTCGGTAAGGATGAAAACTATTGGGTGATGCAGGTCAGCGTTCCCGATTCGATCTATACGAAAGAAGTCTTGAGCATTCTATTCAAAAGTTTCTTAACCGCGATTTTGATTTTGATTTCGGTTTTGATTTGCCTCAGTTTCATATTCCAAAAATTGATTACGTCCGGTCTGTTGAAAGCCATCGGCTTTTCGGAAGAAATCGCAAAAGGAAATCTCGTCGCGGAAAAAACCTATCAACGTCAGGACGAAATCGGCATTCTTCTAGATTCCATGAACGTGATGCGGGAAAATCTTCTCAAGGTCGTGCGTGAGATCGGAGGATCGGCTAACGTGCTCAAAGGAACTTCCGAAAAGATGGCGGATTCTTCCAGAAATTTTTCTGATGTCGCACAAACACAAGCCTCCGCAGCGGAAGAATCTTCGGCGGCAGTAGAAGAACTCGCAGCCTCCGCTCAAAACGTAGGTAAGTCCATGGAAAAAGCGGTTTCCAGTATGAAAGAGATCGACGGGAACGTGGATCGTCTCAAAGAACAAATCGTTAACATCAATCGGGAAATGCAGGACTTGGTACGCTTAGCCGCCGAGTCCAAAGAACAAGGAGTCACGGGGGAGAATGCAATGGTCGCCTCTACCAGCGCAATGGCCGCGATCGGTGACAGCGCTTCCCGAATCACAGAGATTCTTTCCATCATCACTGAAATCTCGGAAAAAACAAATCTTCTCGCATTGAACGCCGCCATCGAAGCCGCAAGAGCAGGAGAAGCGGGAAAAGGATTTGCGGTCGTCGCCGAAGAGATCGGAAAACTCGCTTCCCAAACTTCCACAAGTGTTCAAGAAATCGGGGCGCTTGTAAACTCAACGAACAATGCCGTATTAAACGGAAATACGAAAGTTTCCGAAGCTTCCAACGTCTTGAAAAAACTCAGAGAACAGGTAGAAGAATTCGATCGTTACGCGAAGAACGTTCTCACTTCCGTAAAAACCCAGGAAGAGAATACGAAGGAAATCTCGCAGAGTGCGAACGAACTCATGACGTTCAGTTTGCAGATCGAAGAAGCCGTCCTCGAACAAAAACGTGCAACGGACGAAATCACGAAAACGATCGTGAGCATATCCGATGGAACACAGGAAATCGCGGCCGGAGCGGACGATCTCACCTCATTCTCCGGAAACATGCACGGACAAGCGGAAAACTTAGGGCAACTCATCGGTAAATTCAAAACGAATTGAAAAAAGATGCGGATACGTTAGGTCGAGAACGTACCGAAAGAGCTCGTTCTTAGTTTTTATAAGATTATCGTAAATTATAATTCTAAGTCCACGAATCCTTAAGGGATGAATATTTGAATTGATAGAATTCTATTTTTCGATACAATAACTTTTCCCAATTCGGCGGTTAAAAGGTAGAACGATATGAGTATTCGAGTTCGCATTTCATTGTATTTATCGATTGTGTTGTTTATCGGTTTTTCCATTCTTGCGGCGATCAATTCCGTTACTTCGTATCAAAATCTTAAAGCGGAAGTTGAAAATAATTCCGCGATCACATCCGAACGTTGGTCTTTGGAAGTGAAAGACATTCTTGATTCAGCGATGTTCTATGCGAGGGGATTTCGCTCTCCTCTGATTTACACGTCTCCTCCTAGAAACGAAATCATCGGTTCCATCCGCGAAGTTATCGAACGAAATCCTTCCTTCTTTGCGCTTTGGCTCGTGTACGAACCGAATCTTTACGACGGAAAAGACGCGCAATTCCGCAATGCGGTCGGACACGACTCAAGCGGAAGATTCGTTCCCTACGTCTATCAATCCGGTGAAAAAGGAAAAGCCAAGATCGAGGCGAGCGTCGGCTATGAAAACACGGACGGGACCGGGGACTTCTATCAAATTCCGAAAAAGAACAACACCTACTTCGTTTCAGAACCCTATCGTTATAAATCCAGAAACGTCGATACGATGATGCTTTCCATCGTCGCTCCGATCAGTAAGGACGGTTTTTTCAGAGGCGCTTGCGGGATCGATCTCAAAGTCGAAGAGCTTCAAAAGAAATTCGGAGAAGTAAAACCGTTTCGGCAACAAGGTTATATGGCTTTGATTTCTCCGAGCGGCTTGTATACGGTAAACGGAAAGGACGTAAAGCTGATCGGAAATAAAATTCCGGACAAGGAAGAACTCGAGCACTTCCTGAAGAAAAGTCAGGAAGGAAAAAACTTCACGTTCAACTCGGAAGGACATACCCATTACTACTTTCCGTTTCACGTCGGTAAGGACAAACGATATTGGGTGATGCAGGTCAGCGTTCCCGATTCGATCTATCAAAGCGAAGTCTTGACGATTCTTTTTAAAAGTTATATATCCGCGATTTTGATCTTGATTTCGGTTTTGATTTGCCTCAGTTTCATATTCCAAAAATTGATTACGTCCGGTCTGTTGAAAGCCATCGGCTTTTCGGAAGAAATCGCAAAAGGAAATCTCGTCGCGGAAAAAGCGGATCATCATCGTTCGGACGAGATCGGAACTCTTCTTCATTCGATGAATTTAATGCGGGAAAATCTTCTCAAGGTCGTGCGTGAGATCGGAGGATCGGCTAACGTGCTCAAAGGAACTTCCGAAAAGATGGCGGATTCATCCAGAAGCTTTTCCGATGTCGCACAAACACAAGCCTCCGCAGCGGAAGAATCTTCGGCGGCAGTAGAAGAACTCGCAGCCTCCGCTCAAAACGTAGGTAAGTCCATGGAAAAAGCGATTTTCAGTATGAAAGAAATCGACGGGAACGTGGATCGTCTTAAAGAACAAATCGTTAACATCAATCGGGAAATGCAGGACTTGGTACGCTTAGCCGCCGAGTCCAAAGAACAAGGAGTCACGGGGGAGAATGCAATGGTCGCCTCTACCAGCGCAATGGCCGCGATCGGTGACAGCGCTTCCCGAATCACAGAGATTCTTTCCATCATCACTGAAATCTCGGAAAAAACAAATCTTCTCGCATTGAACGCCGCCATCGAAGCCGCAAGAGCGGGAGAAGCGGGGAAAGGATTCGCGGTCGTCGCCGAAGAGATCGGAAAACTCGCTTCCCAAACTTCCACAAGTGTTCAAGAAATCGGGGCGCTTGTGAACTCAACGAACAATGCCGTATTAAACGGAAATACGAAAGTTTCCGAAGCTTCCAACGTCTTGAAAAAACTCAGAGAACAGGTAGAAGAATTCGATCGTTACGCGAAGAACGTTCTCACTTCCGTAAAAACCCAGGAAGAGAATACGAAGGAAATCTCGCAGAGTGCGAACGAACTCATGACGTTCAGTTTGCAGATCGAAGAAGCCGTCCTCGAACAAAAACGTGCAACGGACGAAATCACGAAAACGATCGTGAGCATATCCGATGGAACACAGGAAATCGCGGCCGGAGCGGACGATCTTACGTCATTCTCCGGAAACATGCACGGACAAGCGGAAAACTTAGGGCAGTTAGTAGGAAAGTTCCGAACCAACTAAAATCGAAGAAAAACGGTTGAACCAAGGGATCTTGCCGGGGATCTTACAGATCAAAGGCATTCTTCCCTTTGGAGCCGTTTATGAAACGACAAACATACGCAAAAACGTTCTTCTTTGCAGGGATGTTTGGATTCCTGTTTCTGCACAAACCGGTTCAATCCGCCGAATCTCTCAACCGAGTCATCGCCACCGTGGGAACCGTTTCGATCTCCGAACTGGACCTCGACGACGCGACCGAAAAATACAACCGTCTTCAAAAACACTTAAAACACGAAGACTACCGCAAATCACTTAGAACCAGAGTCATCGACTTTCTCATCGACCGCGCCATCGTGGACGTGATCGCGGAAGAAGAATCCGTTCAGGTCAACGAACAAAGAGTCGAGGCCGAAATCGAAAAACGAATGGAAGTGATGGGAGTCACGAACCGCAAACAATTCGAAAAGGCGATGGAAGGTTCTTCCGGAATGCCTTTCGAACTCTGGGTTACGGAACTTCCGTATCAAATCAAGAAAGGACAGCTTCTCCAGTTAAAAGTGGCCGTGCCTCCTCCGAGCGAAAGCGAAATCAGAAACTGGTATAACCAAAACAAGGACAAAGTCGGTTTTGAAATTCGCTACAGAATCATTGCGGTCGCACCCGACAACGATTCTGTCCAGGAAGAAAATAGACTTTATAAAGAAGTTTCCGAAATCAGAAAGTCCGTCATCTCCGATCCTTCTTCTTTCGCGTTGATCGCGGGATCTCCGAGAAACGATCCGACTCTTCGCGCAAGGAGAGGTTTGGTCGAATGGATTTCTTCCTTTGATCTTTACAAATACAGCAAGGTCACCGCTTCGATCGCAGCCCCTCTTCCCAACGGAGGAGTTTCCGACGTGTTCCGCGACGAAAGAAAACGATACTGCATTTTGAAAATCGAAGGAAAAAGACCGACTCCGATGGAAAACCTGCGCGGTGGAATTCAAAACATTTTGTATCGAGATAAGGAAGAAGACACGTTTCACAAATGGCTGAAAGAAACGAGGGCCGAACTTCCTATCCAAATCTTCGACGACGCATATAGAAAGGAAAATAAGATCCCTCTTCGCGAGGAGACATTCCACCTGGATTGATTTTGCGTATTACGATCTTTCGATATTCGACCGATACTAAATCCGAGCCATGAAATTTCCGATTTCCCATTCTGCCGTATATTTAAACGCGGAAACGTTCGATCTGCTCCGATCCGTTTCCGCGGACGAAAGGGAGAATCTGCTCCGTCTTTCTCTCGATAAATTGGCCTCGGTTCTTCCCGACTCCGCCGTTTTTTTCAATTCATGGCCTTTCTCCGAAACGAAATCTAAATTCAATTCTTTGAATATTCAAATCTTGGAAGAATCTTCCGAGATCGTATTCCTAAAAAAAGTAGCGGCCGCCCTTCCCGATTCCAGAACCGGAGATCCTGATTGGGACGACGCTTCGTTTTTTTATTTTACGGGATTATTTCCCTGTTTGGATACCGACCTGAGCCAAGAAATTTACGAAAGACACGATCGTTATCTTTCTCAGTATTCTTATAGCGAAAATCTTCCCGCCGGAATCGTTCCCACGATCGTATCCAGAGAATTCACGAACGGAATACCCGATGCGACCAAAACGACGGCCCAGGAATATCTCGGCAAAAACATCAACCACTACGACGTCGAAATTTTTTATCACGCACCGGACCTCAGACAATACCGCCTCGACTTCTCCTTGAAAAACAGACGCTCTCTCAACTTAGTGCGCGGCTTTTTAAAAACGAAGGAAGAATGGAGTTATTCCGAAATTCAACCTTGGATTCAGGAACATCCCGAAGTTTTCAGAACCGGCCCTTCGTATCTGGAACTCGAAGTCTATCGAGGCTGCGAATTGAGCTGCAGCTTTTGTCCGAGACAATTCGGATCGAACTATCAGGACGGAACGTCTCTTTCTCCTTCCTTTCTGGAGAATCTCGTGAAACAACAGGAGGAATCTTTTTCCAACGAATACACCGTTTGTTTCGGCGGACTCGGAGAACCCCTTTTGCATCCCGAGTTTCCGAAATTGATCTCGGCGGTTATCGGCGCCTCGTCGCATCTCTTGCAGGAACTGATCATCGAAACCGCGCTTTATACGGATTCGGAAAATACATTCACTTTTTTGAATACTCTTACTCCGGAACAAAAGGAAAAAATCACCTGGATCGTCAATCTCACGACCAACGACGCGGATAAATACGAAAAACTTTACGGCAAAAAGTCCTTAAACAAAGTTCTTTCCAATCTAGACAAACTCGAATCCGTATTTCCGAAAAACCGAATCTATCTTCAGTTCTTAAAAATTCAGGAAGCAGAAGAAGAAGTCGAAACCTGGGTGGACGAAACCGAAAAACGGGGTTACGGAGTCGTACTTCAGAAATACAACCGTTATGCGGGATTGATGCCCGAAAAACGGGTCACCGATCTGACTCCGATCCAGCGGGAATTCTGCTGGCATCTCAACCGGGATCTTTACGTGAACTCTCAGGGGACCGTTTCCGTATGCAAACAGATCCCCACAAAGGAACTCGGAAATCTACATAAAGAAAACCTAATGCAGATTTGGCAAAAGGGCCTGCCTTCGTTCGCAAATTCGCTGAACGGAAAACACGAAACCACGGGCGCGCCCTGTTTGAGTTGCGATGAGTGGTATACGTTCAACGCGTAAGATCTACGCGTTTATCCAAGCTCGAACCGATTCGACAAGACTTCCCGGAAAGGTTCTCAAAGAATTCCCTCCCGGAACGGGAAAAACCCTCATCGATCGGATTCAGGAAAGAATTTCGGCGGTTCTACCCGAAGAACAAATCGTATATTTGATCCCCGACGGGGACGAAGAATTGCGATCGTTCCTGCAATCGAGAAATTACCGTTTTTTTACCGGAGATTTATACGACGTTCGTCAACGTTATATCTCCGCGGCCGAACGTTTTCAGGCGGATCATATCCTTCGTTTAACCGGAGACAATCCGTTTTACGATACGCTTCACTTGGATCAGCTCCTGCAAACATTCCAATTTTCGAATGCGGACCTAGCGTATATAAACGGGCTTCCCTTGGGAATGGGCGGAGAGATTTTTTCCCGAAAGGCTCTCGAGTGGACGCCCGACGTTTTGGAAGAAAGACACAAAGAACACGTAAGTCTTCACATTAAGGAGAATCCGGATCGATTTAGAATTTCAAAACTTTCCTCCCTTTTGACGGAATCGGAAAAAGAACTTCTTCCGATGTTTCGTCTTACGATCGACGAACCGAAGGATTTTGAAACAACGGCTCTCATTTTCGATTCTTTGAACGACGTGAATCCTCTGTTCGGCGCAAGAGAATGTCTGGAACTTTACCAAAAAAACCCGGATATCTTTTCGGGAAACAAGGACGTGGAACAGATTCGTTTTCGAACCCCCTTGTCTTCCGCTGTAGAAACGAAAAAAATCCGAATCGGAGTATTAGCGGGAGATCCGAAAGAATTCGGAAGCGGTCATTTTGAACGTTCGAGAATTCTTTTTTCTCTTTTGTCCGCGGCCTCGTACGAGACGGTCTGGCTTCGGGAATTTCCGAAAGACGATGCGGTGGATCTGCTCGTAGTCGACTCCAGAGACATTCCAATTCCCGCATATTCAAAAACTAGAATTTTTCTTTTGGATCATTTCGGATCGGATCGGGGACGATATCGCCACTACGAGGTTCTTCCTCATCCTTCGATCCGGGAAAGTTTCTCCTTGGATAAAATTCTGATCCCGCCTTCTCTTATAAACGTCGAACGTAAGGCGGAATCGTATATCCTTTGTTATGCGGGAAACATAAACTCTCCTTTTACTCGAGAACTGGATTCGTTTCTTTTGTCTTTGATTTCTCCGAACGATACTTCCG